>CAZXHQ010000407.1:0-3919 GCA_964640145.1 uncultured Rhodothermales bacterium
TCTCTATGAACCGGAATCCAGCGCGCTATCGTGCCGCTGGAGCGCGACGCGGCGGCAGTGGCCGCGGGCATGGAACCATCCAAACAGTAAACGAACGATAGGTTCCTTGCGATCGTGCATGCGTGGCGATCGTGCGTCCCTTCCGATCGTGCATACCTCGCTCGCGTCTGCGTCGTGCGTGCATCTGGGCGAGCGTGCGTCTGCGGCGGGTGGGCAGACCCCGGGCGGCCGGCCGGGCCGCGCGGTGATCGTCGGCACCGCGCGGCGCCGGCGGTCATCGAGGCCGGGGTCGGCGGCCGTACTACGAGGTCGTTTTCCGGACTGACCAATGCTTCCGGCCGCCCGTGACGGCGAACGGAAGGGCGGCGATAAAACGCCTGGCCCATCTTGCATAGCTGCACGAGTTTTGTAATTTGAGACCTGAATCGTGCATGATTCGGGATGCCTGCGGGATGGTCACCACCGCCTCCGGACGAAGCGTGACCGGCGCCTGACCGACCTCTCACCAGCCAAACGATCCGGAATGGCCTACGCCCTTCTCGAGATCGACGCGGCCGGCCGCCCACCGAACGACCGCGCACTCATCCGGCGATTTCGGGACGATCCGGAAGCGGCCTACGCGGATCTGCTCGAGCGCTTCACGCCGGCTATCCTGCGTATGATCCGCAGGTTCATGCATGATTCGGACGAAGTGATGGAGGTGTACACGGCGATCTGTGAGCGGCTTCGTGCGCACAGTTTTAGAGCCCTTCGCAGCTTCCGCGCCAACGGCGAGCTGATGCCGTGGCTCAGCGTGGTGGCGGCCAACGCCTGTCGGGATCGCCTGCGCGAACGGCGCGCCGCCTCGGTGCCTCAGTCGGTCATTTCCAAGCTCGACGCGTTCGAGCAGCTCGTCTTCAACTACTACTGGCGCCGCGTCGCGCACGAAGATATCGCCGAGAGCATCAGCACGAACGAGGGCATGCCGTGCACGCCGCTCGACGTGATGCGGGCGATCGGCAAGATCAACGACCTCCTCTCGGTCAACAAGCGGTGGTACCTGCTCGTCGCGCTCAATGCAAACCGCCCGACGCTTTCGATCGAAGAGCTCCGGGAGGCAGGGATCTTTACCGCCGTCCACGAGCCGACCGACGACGTCGGCGAGGCGCTGCGGAACCGCGAACGCGTCGAGCGGCTTAACTGGTCGCTCGGACAGCTCGATAGCGAGGACCGGCTTCTCATCCTGCTTCGCTACGAGCACGGGATGACGGCTTCTCAGATAGCGGACGTGATGCAGTATGACAATCATAAGTACGTCTACACGCGGGTGCGTACCGTTGTCGCTCGGCTTCGCCGCTCACTGGGTGAAGACTGAGCTCCCGTATGGCTGAGGTACCTGGAGATGGGCCGGCGGAACCGCTCGCGGATCCGTGGGACCGGTCCGGCACCATTCGATTGAACGGCTGGCTGGAGCGCCAGGCCGTTGCGCCGACCGTAATGGCCGTTGTGGCACTGCTCGGCGCCTTCATCCTGTTCCAGGTCGTCATCAGCCCCATGGCCACCGTCGCGCTCTTGATGGTGCAGGGCGTGGATCCGGCGGAGCTTCTCGGCGACCTGGATACCATCATCGAGCAGCACGCCGCATCGATTCTGACCGCTAACACGATCGGTCAGGTGTTCGGACTGGCGCTTCCGGCATACCTTCTGGCACGGCTCCACACGGATCGGCCCGGTGCTTTTCTACGGGTACGGCGCACCGACGGCGTCTTCATCGTGCTGGCCGTCATCGGCGTCGCAGCGGTGTCGCCCGCCATACAGTGGCTCGGCATGGTGAACGAGCAGCTGCCGCTGCCCGACCTGATTCGCCGGTTCGAACAATCACAGATCGAACTCATCGAGCGCGTACTCAGCGTCGACACGGGCCTGCTGTTCAATCTGTCCGTGCTTGCCCTCACGCCCGCCATCTGTGAGGAGCTGCTCTTCCGCGGCTACGTGCAGCGACAGGCCGAGCGCGGGATGGGTGTTACGGGCGGCATCCTCTTCTCGGGCATCATCTTCGGCGTATATCATCTGCGTTTTTCACAGGTTCTGCCGCTCTGCGTACTCGGCATCTTTCTCGCCTACCTCGTCTGGAGAACGGGGAGCTTGTGGCCTGCCGTCTTCGTACACTTCGTCAACAATGCCATGGCGGTCGCGCTGGGTGCCTATATCTCGCAACGGCCGGAACTCGACCTTGCGGATATAGAACAAATGAATATACCATGGTACTTCTTGATGCTCAGCGTGGGCCTGTTCGTCCTCGTTATCATAAGCATCGAAAGAACGGCCGGTCAGCGCGTGAACAGTCGGCCTGGACGCGACAACGCATTAGAGCGGAATGAGTGAATTGAGGCATACGTGATGAGTGACGGCAGATATGAAAACTGGGTCATCGTTTTTGAGTGTGGAACGGATTATGAAGCCGATCTCGTCCGCGACCGGCTCGACGATTCCGGGGTGGACGCCGTCATCCTCACGCAGCGCGATCACGCGTTCAATCTGAATGTCGGCGATCTATCGGACGTCAACGTTCTCGTGCCGCCCGACCAGGTCGAAGATGCCATGGCCGTGCTGCACAGCAAGCCGTTCACCGATGAGGAGTTGAACGAGGCGGCGATGGCAGCCGATCCCAAGGCCCCCCCGGCGCACGACGCGCGGCGCGAGGCCATGCTCGATTCGGGGTCGGAGTCGATCGATCTCTCGGCGCCCGAAGACGAAGACGAAGACGATACCTCAGCCTGAGATCGGACCACGCCCGCGTGTCGAATACCGTCGTTCGCGTACTTACTGCCCTGGTAGGCATCCCTGCGGTCGTCGGATTGCTCTATCTGGGTGGATGGTCGTTCACGCTGCTCGTGCTCGCGCTGGCGCTCCTGGCGCAACATGAGCTGTACCGGCTTCTCGAAGAGGCCGGTGCCCGTCCAAACCGCGTCGTAGGGCTCAGCCTCGGGGCCCTGCTCGTGCTTCAGGTGGTCTACGCGCCGCTGCTCTACGGGGCCGCGGGGCTGGTAGTGATCGCCCTAGCCTGGTCGCCGTTCGATCGAACGGCGCCGAACGATACGCCTGGAGAACAGCCGGCTCGGGTCGGCGACCTGCCGGCAACCTTATTCGGCGTCGTGTATCCGTCGGCGCTCTTCGCCTTCCTCCTCGAGATCCGTTTCTCCCAGGGTCCGCAGGTGGATGACACCGAGGCGTTCTACCTGACGCTGGCGGTCCTCGTGCTCGTCTGGTCGACCGACACGCTCGCTTATTTTGTCGGACGTACTCTGGGCAAGCGCCCCCTCGCCCCGGCCGTATCGCCGAAGAAGACGTGGGCAGGCGCCGTGGGGGGCGCCGTCGGCGCCGTCGTCGCCGCGATCCTGCTGAAGGTGCTGGTGCTCGACGTGCTCTCGCTCGGTGATGCGGTGGCCCTCGGACTGCTTGCCGGCGTGGTGGGGCAGCTTGGCGATCTTGCCGAGAGCAAGCTGAAGCGGCAGGTCGGCGTGAAGGACTCCGGCTCGCTGCTGCCCGGCCACGGCGGGTTGCTCGATCGTTTCGATGCGATGATCCTCGTGGCGCCCGCCGTGTACCTCTATCTTCGATTCGCGAGCGGCCTCATCCCGTGACGTGAGGCACGGTCCGGCACGGAGTCGAGGGCCCCTTCAGGAATGTGGGCGGCGCCGTGAAGGAACGGTGTCACAGCTGTTTATGTATATTTCTTTCTCCAGATATTTAATGATTACGTTGAATGCCGTCTCAACGTCATGAGTATATTCTCACCGGGAAAGCGTGCGAAGTATCGCCGGTTTTCATACGAGCCGCGCTTCTACGATCCGAAGAAGGATGAGGACCTGCGCCGCCGAATGCGAATCAAGAGCCTTTCGCGCCGCAAGCGAAGAAATCCAGCGGGAATCATCCTGTT
>CAZXHQ010000408.1:0-3912 GCA_964640145.1 uncultured Rhodothermales bacterium
ACCCGCATCGGCACCATGATGGGCGGCATGGGCGACGCCGAGCTCTCCGTCTTCTGGCGGCCGCATGTTCAGTATCCGGGGGTGGGTAAACGCTTCGAATCGACGCTGATCCTCAGCGGACTTTATCCGGTGACGGGCCGGCGCGGCGGCGTCGACGTCGGACCCGGATTCCACGCGGCCGCCGTAACCGGCTATGCCTCCCGTACGATCTACGCCTGGGGCGGCGTCGGCTATCAGCATTACTTCGAAAAGGCGGGCGACCGGCCCGGCGATCTCCGCTACGTGAGCGCGGTCCTTGCCTGGCGTCCACCGATCTTCCAGGGCGACTACCCCAAGCCGGACTGGCGGATCTTCGTCGAGTCGCTGGCCGAGTCGGTCGGTTCGGATCGGAGCAGCGGCGTAACGGTGGAGGCCAGCGGCGCCGAGCGGGTATTTGCCGGCCCCACCGTGCTCGGTCTCTATGGCCGGTGGGGCATCGGTGCCGGCGTCATCCTCCCCGTCTACCAGAAGCATCGTGACGCCCTGGCAAGCGAGGCCGCACGCTATACCGTCAACGTATCCTACTGGTTTTGACGGGACGCGCTGGCCGAGGAGTTGAAGCTTGATTTTAGAAAGTTCCTCTTTCCTGATCGATATGTCCAATTCGAAAGAACCTTCAACCTTCAACCTTCAACATTCAACCTTCAACCTTCAACATTCAACCGTCAACCTTCAACCGTCAACCGTCAACCGGCTTGTGGCCGTCCTGGTCCTTTTTGCCGTGCTGACGCTCCCTTCGACGCGGGCCGATGCACAGCTGCTGCAGGTCAAACAGACCGTCTTTGGGATGGATTGCGCGCCGTGCGCCTACGGCCTCGAGAAGCGCTTGAAGAACCTCGACGGAGTTACCGAGGCGCAGGTGAGCCTCAACGAAGGCCTCGCGACGACCGAAATGACGACGCAGAGTCGTCTCAAGCTCAGCATGATCCGCGAGGCCATCCGCGAGAGCGGTTTTTCGGCTGAGGACGCCGTGATCCGCGCTCGCGGTACGCTGAAGCAGGAGGACGGCCGCTGGATCTTCGAGGTGCCGGGCGGCGAGCACTTCGCGGTCGAGCAGCCACCAGGGGACCAGCCCACGAAGCAGGGGTTCGAGCAGGGACGCGTCGTGCTGAGCGGCCGCGTCGCCAAGGGTGAGCCGGACGAGCACGGCGGTTACAAACTCCAGATCCTCACCGCCGGTACGCCGTGATACGCCGACGCTCATAACAGATGAATCACTCATGCACGCACCTGCCACACAGAAAGACCGACGCTTCCAGCAGAAGCTGGCCAGCTTCCTGGCCCTTTTCTCTTCTGCGGGCACGCTCGTGTGCTGTGCGCTCCCGTCGGCCATCGCGGCCGTCGCTGGCGGGGCCGCGGTGGCGTCGTTCGTATCCACTTTCCCGTGGCTCGTACCGCTCTCCCAGCACAAGGGGTGGATTTTCCTCGCGGCCGGACTGATGATCATGTTGAGCGGTCTGCTCGTATACCGTCCGAAGGGGCGGGTGGCCTGCAGCCTGACGGGAGGAGAGGGTTGTGAGGTCGCCGGGCGCTTCACGAAGGTGATGTTCTGGCTGAGCGCTGCGATCTTCGGCGTCGGCGTGTTCTTCGCATATGCGCTGGTACCACTCCTGCGACTGCTGGAAGGCTAATCGTCATACGTCACCACAACCCACGGTTAACCAAACATTTACGAGGTGATCGCTCATGTTTCGCTTCAGCCGGCTTCTATCCTGTTCCGCGCTCGCCCTCCTGCTCCTGACAGTGTGTGCCTCGGGCGCCGCGGCTCAGTCGCAGCCCGAATCGGACAGACCCGAGATCGAGCAGGCGGACGTCGTCATGCACGTCTCGGGCCTGGCGTGCGAAATGTGCGCCCGCAGCGTCACGAACACGCTGAAGAAGGTCGACGCCGTTCGGGACGTTCAGGTACTGCTCGAACAGGACCAGCGGATCCTGCTCACCTTCGACGAAGGAGCGAAGGTGGACGAGGAGACGCTCCGTGAGGCCGTAACGAGCGCGGGCTTCTCGACCCGAAAGGTCGTCTTCAAGAGCGCCGGAGATTCTTCATCGTAATCAGCAAGGGCCAATGACTATGACCAGAGGAGAAGTCGCCGATCGTTCGGGTGTGAGCCGGGAAGCGGTACGCTATTACGAGCAGCGCGGCCTCATCCCGGATCCGCCCCGCACGAACGGGGATTACCGTATCTACGACCAGACCTACGTCGACCGCATCTGTTTCATAAAGCGGGCACAGGAGCTCGGTTTCTCGCTGAGCGAGATCGAGGAGCTCCTGGAGCTTCGCCTGGACCCCGATCGCGACTGCGGCGACGTACGGGCGAAGGCGTCCGCCAAATTGGACGACGTGCGGGAGAAGATCCGAGATCTCCAGCGGATCGAGGACGTGCTGGAGCGGCTGGCCAGTACGTGCAGCGGGGAGGGGCCCACGAGCGCGTGTCCGATTCTGGAGGCGATGGCCGGCGGAGCGGCCTTCGAAGTCGCCCTGGATTAGCGCGTGCGTGGTCATCCGGCCTTGCTTCTACCGCTTTCAGGCGTCTCCTTCTACGAGCTCGACTCCCTCCAGCAGTGCAAAAAAGCCTTCGGCGAGGGTCGGGTGGATGAAGACGGCGCGCTTCAGGACCGTCCACGGCGCGTCGGCCAGCATGAGCGTCATCAGGATCTGCACGAGCTCGCCGCCTTCTACGCCTAGAACGGCCGCGCCGAGGATGCGGTCGGTGTCTGCGTCTATAATCACCTTCATCAGGCCGGCCGTCTCGCCGCGCTCGACGGCTCTCGCGACCCGGCTCATCGGGGTGCTTCCCGTTTTAAGTCGATACCCCGCGTCCCGGGCCTGCGCCTCCGTCATGCCCACGCGGCCGAGTTCGGGGTCGGTGAAGAGGGCATACGGGACCACCCGCCCCGCGATGCTGCGGTCCTCGCCGTGAATCAGATTGTCGAAAATGACGAGGTGGTCGTCGAAGGAGATGTGCGTGAATGCCGGCCCGCCCTTCACGTCTCCGATCGCCCAGATGCCCGGTACGTTCGTTTCGAGCCGGTCGTTCACATCGATGAAGCCTCGCTCGTTCGTTTCGACGCCGGCGTTATCGAGACCGAGATCGTCCGTGTTGGGGATGCGCCCGGCGGCAACGAGGAAGTGCGTCCCCGAGAGCACCTCCTCGTCCGAAAGCGTTAAATCTATACCGTCATCGACAGGAGACGCCGCCCGTACCGTTCGGTTCAGGGAAAAGCCGATGCCCTCCTCTTCCAGCGCCTCCCGCAGTGCCTCCGACACCTCCGGGTCCTCCCGCGAGATGATGCGCTCGTTGTGATCGATGACCGTGACGCGGCTGCCGAAACGGCGAAACATCTGGCCGAACTCGAGGCCGATATAGGATGCTCCCAAAATGAGCAGGTGATCGGGCACCTCCTGGAGGTCCATGATGGTTCGATTCGTGAGATACGGTACGCGGTGAATCCCGGAGATCGCCGGAATGCGGGCGCGCGTACCCGTATCGATGAAGATATGCTCGCTTTTCAGCGCCCGGCCGTCGACCTCGACCGTGCGAGGTCCGGAAAAGCGTCCATGGCCACGGTAGAGATCGAGCGAGGGTCGCTTCGCCGCCTGGCCTTCCTGACCTTCCCGCCACTGACGTACCATTTCATTTTTCCGTGCGACGATCTCAGGCAAATGTATTCGGACCCCCCCGGTTCGAACGCCCAGTTCCGATGCGCGGCGGGCGACGTGGGCCGCACGGGCGCTCGCGATCATGGTTTTCGTCGGAGTACAGCCGTAGTTGACACACGAGCCGCCCAGGTGCTCGCGTTCTACAAGCGCCACGTTCCAGTCGAGATCGGCGAGCTTATGTGCGAGCGGATTGCCTCCTTGACCCGAACCGA
>CAZXHQ010000409.1:0-3895 GCA_964640145.1 uncultured Rhodothermales bacterium
TCATGGGTTCGATCTGGCAGACGGAAGGCATGTCGTTCCGATCACGTACTGAAATCGGTGCATCCTCCCACCGCAGCCGCTTGAGCATTCCCGTAAGCACGCCGTCCGGTTCGACGAGGTGCCAGAAGTCGTGGAAGCGCCAGATGGCCATGCCGCGCTCCTCGGCCAGCTGCCGCTTCGACGCGTAGACGGCGTCGCCCTCGAGCCACTCCGTATCGTCGAGGTGGTTGTAGAACGTCGGCTCGTGCGTGATGATCAGGTTGGCCCCGCGATCGGAAGCCCGCTTGATCACATCGCTGGTGGCGAGAAATGTCGTCGCAATTCCCCTGAGCCGCGCGGACGGGTACCCGACCTTGAAGGTATCGACCGAGTTCTCGCGGGGTGCGCCGGGGATGGCCGCCACGATCGCATCGATCACGTCCTGGATGGTCATCTGCGCCTTTGACGCGGGCTGCGTGGACGGGCGAGCAGCCGCAAAGGGCGCGGTGCCGAACGGTGCCCCGGCGACCGCGGCGGTCGTGATGCTTAGAAATTTTCGGCGGGATGATTTGCCGCGGTGCGACATGGAATCGGATCAGCTGGAGGGAAGAAAACGGAGGCACACGGGCGACGGCACAACCAGTGACCGTCCCGTGGGTTCGAGCCGGCCCGTTTCGGGGGCCACGGCGAACACGATGACGTTGTCGCTGCGCTGATTGGCGGCGAGCAGAAACCGTCCCGACGGATCGAGCGCGAAATTCCGGGGCCAATTGCCGCCGGTGTTCACGTGCTGCACGGTGGAGAGGGTGCCGTTTTCGGGATGGATGGACAGGACGACGATGCTGTCGTGTCCCCGGTTGGAGCCGTAGAGAAAGCGCCCGTCGCGCGAGACGTGGACGTCGGCCGGAAAGTTCTGGCCGTCGAAGTCGGAAGGCAGCGTGCCGATCGTCTGGCCGGACTGCAGATGGCCGTCGTCATAGGTGAACGCCGTAATCGTCGAGTCGAGCTCGTTGATGACGTAGGCCCGGCGCCCGTCGGGATGAAAGACGAAGTGCCGCGGTCCGGCGCCCGGCGCGACGCGCTCGCCGCCGGCCGGGACGAGGTCGCCGTCCTGGAGGCGATAGCCGACGATCCGATCTATGCCCAGATCGGCGGCGAAGGCCCGATCGCCAGAGGGCCCCACGACGATGCAGTGGGCGTGCGGTCCATCCTGGCGATCCTTATTGGGTCCCGACCCTTCGTGCTGCTCGACGTCGGAGGCCTCTTCCAGCCGGCCGTCGGCTCGCAGCGGCAGGATCGCCACGTTCCCGCCGGAATAGTTGGCGACGAGCACGTGGCGCCCGTCGGGCGTCACGGTGACGTAGCACGGGGCGCCGCCGCGCGACGACCGAGCATTGAGCTGCGTGAGGCGGCCGTCGGGGCGGTCGATCGCGTAGGCGTAGACCCCTCCGCCGGCCGCGCCCTCGAACTCGGGCGTCTCGCTGACGGAATAGAGCGAGCGGCCGGAGGGATGGACCGCCAGGAAGGACGGGTTGTCGATCGGTCCGGCAACGCCCTTCACCTCGAGAGCGCCGGTCTCGTCGTCGAAGGCGCATCGGTAAATGCCCTCGCTGTCGCCGTTCGTATAGGTGCCGATATACAGGGTCCGCATCGTTTTTGTGCCGGAAAGCTGCATTCGTCCGAGCGGTGCGCAGAGAGCGGCTCCGGTCAGACGTAGGAAGTCGCGTCGTGTCGAATGAATCATGATCGTCTCGCGGGAGTGCGTGGTGAGGGTACAACGGTGAGCCGCGACGAAGCGTGCCCTCCGGTCTCACGGCGCGGCGTCGAGGCCGGCCGGCAGGTCCCAGGCGGGCCGGTTCACGGAGTCCACGTTTCCGCCGACATCCCGTTCAGGTCCCACACGACGCGGCCCGCCCGCAGCGTGAGCTCGGCCTCCAGCTTGCGGTCTCCGGGTACCACGTAGTTCTCGACGTCCGTGAAGCCGAAGTTCCCCTCCCGGAGCCGAAAGACGGCCAAGTCCGCCTCCGCGCCGACATCCAGATTCCCGAGCTCCGGGCGCTGGATGACCTGCGCCGGCGTCCACGTCGAGGCGCGAATGACGTCCTCCAGCGGCATTTCCAGGCTCAGGAATTTCGACATCACGTTCGCCATGTCCTTCATTCCGCCGTTCATGCTGCCCGTGTGGAGGTCCGTGCTGATCGTGTTGGGCCAGAAGCCGGCCCTGGTGGCCGGCAGGGCGGCCGAATAGAAGAAGCTGCCTCCTCCGTGGCCGACGTCGAAGACGATGCCCCGTTCCTGGGCGTCGAGGACGAACGGGCGGAAGCGGCCCTCCTCGTCGACGATCGATTCTCGCGTGGCGAGGTTTGCATACGCGTGCGTGAAGACGTCGCCCGCACGCAGGTGGTCGAAGAACAGCTCGCGGATGGGAAGCGCCGGCTCGGCGCCTCCGAAATCGATCATGACGGGCACGCCGGCCATCCGGCCCGCCTCGACGGCTCGGTCGGTGGGCGTCCAGTCATTGCCCATGTAGTGGGCGAGCTTGACGCCCACGACGACGTCGGGATACTTCTCCACGGCCATCGCCGTAAGCTTCGGATCCATGTCTCGCAGATTCTGCTCGACGGCCCCGCCCTTCATGCCGGAACCCACGATGTTCACGAACGCGAGCACGCGCGTGTCGGCGTTGTCGACGGTCTGACGGATGAACGTCCGCATATTGCGCCAGCCTGCGCTGCCGACGTCGACGGCCGTCGTTACGCCGGCGCGGAACGTGAAGGCATCGGGCGGGACGCTGGTAAACGAGTTGCTGATGTAGGCGTCTTCTTCGGTGCCGTGGAAGGCGTGTACGTGCAGGTCGATGATGCCGGGCGTGACATACAGTCCCGCCGCGTCGACCGTCGTTTCCGCGCGGTCGGAATCGATGTCTGCCCCGACCTCGGCGATGCGGCCGTCGGCGATGCCGACGTCCATGACTCCGCTTATCCCGTTCTTGGGATCGATCACGTGGCCGTTTTCGATGAGCAAGTCCAGGTCTTGAGCCGCCGAGGGCGCCGCGACTAGCAGGACGGCGATGAGTAAAATGACGCGTCGCATGGCAGGGTCTATACGGATGCTTCTTTGAGGACGTCGTGGATGCGCTCTGCGACGAACCGCTCTTCGCCGGGGCGCATCATCCATACGGTGACGCCGACGCCGTCGTCTCCGCCGGCCGTTTCGATCGACGGGTGACCCTGGCGCAGCCGTTCACGGGCTTCATCCGGCGTGATGGGGATGCGCTCCGCATCCCAGGTAATATCGAGTGAGGGCGTGTGGTTTGCGATCTCGGGTACGTGAATCTCGGCCCGCGTGCCGTCGACCTGCAATACGGCATCGCGGATGTGCTCGATTTGCGCCTGCCACTGCCGCCATTCGGCGTCAAAGTCCTTGTCGAGATACAGCTCGAGGGCAACGAGCATGGCCAGCACCTCTTCCTTGTTGACCTTCATGCCGCGCCCGATGGTGTTGCCGCGGGGCGGCGCGTGCAGGCGGGCCGCGGCGATGAGATCCTTCCGTCCGAGTAGGAGGCCCGCGCTCTGCGGTCCCCGCAGGCCCTTGCCGCCGGAGAAGGCCACCAGGTCGTAGCCCATGTCGGTATACTTCCACAGATTCTCGACCGGCGGCACGTCGGCGGCGCAGTCGTTGAAGGTGGGGATGCCGTGCGCTCGTCCGACAGCGACCACCTGTTCGTGGGTGATCGACGTGCCGTTGTAGGCGTTGAAGACGAAGAGCATGGCCGTGCGCTCGCTGATGGCGGCCTTCATCTCGTCGAGCGTCTCGACCTCAATGAGCTCGGCCCCGGCATTGGTGAGGGCATGGACGTATCCGACGAAGTGCTCCGGCTTGGGCATGACGACCTCATGCTTCAGTCCGGTGGTGT
>CAZXHQ010000410.1:0-3893 GCA_964640145.1 uncultured Rhodothermales bacterium
CCCTCATGCATGCTCCAGCGGCGTCGTCCTTGCGACGAGGCGAGTCTCCTCCCGCCACGTCATCCAGTATGTGTTGAATCGATCCGCCAGCGCCTCGGGCGGCTCGGCGTAGAGCCGTTCCGCAGCAAACCGCGCGTCGGTCTGAAGCTCCGCGCGCCGTTTTGCGAGCAGGCGCAGGCAGTCGTCGACGAGCGCGTGCATCTCAAATCGTCCGGCTTCGCGGAGGAGCGTGCGCCGCAAAATCGCCAGGTCGTGATCGTCGCCGAGAAGGTCGGACACGTACTGTTGCTGCGTGCACCGCGCCTTCACGACAGGCTTCCAGCCGTCCTGTAGAAGACGCATATGATACCAGTGGTACTTGGCCCGCTTGCGCAGCTCGTGAAAGCGATCGTCGCTGGGATCCGCGTACGCCTTACGAAGAGCCTTTCGGCCTCGGCGGTACGTCTTCATCAGGCCCTTCCGGACGGCGGTGAAGCCTTCTGTGCTGAGCGTCCAATCCCCCACATCCTCCCAGGCCTTTTCCATCTCGTCCCGGAACGATGACATCCGCGCTTCGGCATCGATGCCGTTCGTCACGAAGTCGCGCCTGGAGGCTTCGAGGGCGTTATGTATGGGTGAAAAGCGCGCCGTCTGCTCCGTCTCCTCGAAACGATTCATCAGCAGGTCGAACGTCTCGAGCCGCGCCGTGAGGTCGCGCAGGTCGGAGAGACGCCGCGCCGCGTCGCGAAAGCGGGCGTTTTCGTGCGAATAGCTGAAGCCGGCCTCGAGCCGCACGAGCCGGAGAACGGCGCGGACCTTCTTGCAGCGCTTGCGCACCTGGTGGACCGTTTCGTGAAGACCGAGGTCGCCGTCGATCTCATTGATCGCCCGATGAATCTGCTCCCGAGAAACTCTTCGAAGACCCTCCTCAACGGACTCGTGTTCGAGGATTCGATAGGGCATCTGGAAACTCGCTCTGCATAAGCTTCTGGATGTCACGGTTGACGACGTCGTAACGACCGCCGTGCACATATATGCACTCCTACGCGACGATATTGTGCCGCCTGTGGCACCTCTCCTACGGTTAAAGGTTAAAAGTTGAACGTTGACGGTTTCTCGTTCCTGATCGATCCGCCCAATTCGAAAGAACCTTCAACCTTCAACTTTCAACCTTTAACCTCTCTCCCCATGTCGACATTGATACGGCCCCGTCGAGCCGGCACCGCATTTATCGACGACGTTCGTGCCGCTCGCGACCGGCCCGAGCCTTTCCATCTCTGGTGGCTGGGTCAGAGCGGTTATCTACTGCAGTGGGACGGGCGACACCTGCTGTTCGATCCGTATCTATCCGACTCGCTGACGAAGAAGTACGCCGGGACCGAGAAGCCGCACGTCCGGATGACCGAGCGAGTCATTGCGCCCGAGCGCCTCGACTTTATCGATGTCGTGACGTCGACCCACAACCACACCGACCATCTCGACGCTGAGACGCTGCTTCCTCTGCTGGAGGTGAACGATGGCCTGCAGCTCGTGATTCCCGAGGCGAACAGGGAGTTCGTGGCGAAGCGGTTATCCTGCGATCCGGCGCTTCCGATCGGTCTGGTAGACGGCGAATCGGCGACGACCGGCGGATTTCGCCTCACGGCCGTTCCGGCGGCGCACGAGGAGCTGGAGACCGACGAGGAAGGGCGACACACGCATCTCGGTTACGTGGTCGAGTTCGGGCCGTGGGTCGTCTACCACAGCGGCGACACGGTGCGTTACGAAGGGATGGCCGAGCGGCTGCGACCGTTCGAACTCGACGTCTGCATCCTCCCGATAAACGGGCGGGATCCGGGGCGGGGCGTGTCGGGAAACTTGACGGGGCCGGAAGCGGCGCAGCTGGCAAAGGACGTCCGCGCCAGTGCCGCAATTCCCTGTCACTACGAGATGTTCGAGTTCAACACAGCGTCGGCGGAGCCGTTTTTCGAGGGGGCGCGACGTGTCGGTCAGCGGACCATCCGGCTGGAGGCGGGCGGGAGGTGGAGCTGCGACCTGGGATCGTGACCATCCCGTGGAGCCGCGAATCGGAGGCGGCGGCCGCGGCGAATGGCCGGGCAACTGCGAAGCAACGATGGCGGCGGCCGCGGCGAATGGCGGGTCCCACACGGCTGCGAAGCGGTGATGGTGGCGGCCGGTGGACCTACGGTCGCGTCGGCCGCCCGGCTTCGAACCCGTCGGGGGAGGGTTCGCAGAGCGTGGAGAGGACCCGTCCGAGCCGTTCGGAGAAAATCAGCCGAGTTCTCGCCGAACCAGCTTCGTTCCCTCGACCATGCTTTTCAGCTTGGCGCGCGCGGCCCATCGGGCCGTCTGGCTGAAGCCGCAGTCCGGCGTAACCACTACATTTTCGGGTGAGACGTGCTCGAGGAGTCTGCGGATGCGATGGGCCACGAGCTCGGGAGGCTCGACGAAGTAGTTCTTCACGTCGACGAGCCCGGCCGCGACCGTCTTGCCCGCTTCCTCGATGCGGGCGGTGAGATCGAGTTCGGCCAGCTCGCGGTTGGCGAATTCCATCGCCAGCTCGTCGGCGTCGACCTCCAGAATAGCGGGGAACAGGGGCTCATAGGTGCGGTGCGCGACCGGACGTCCGACGAAATTGCCGAAGCAGAGATGAATGCCGATGCGGGCGTCGACGCCACGTACGGTACGGTTGAAGAGCTTCACGAAGGCGCTGGGATCGTCGGGATGGACGGCGTAGGAGGGTTCGTCGAGCTGAATGAAGTCGACGCCCGCATCGACGAGCTGTTTGAGCTCCGCGTTGATGATGTCCGAGAAAGCGTGGGCCACCTCCATGCGGTCCTGGTAGTGCGTGTCGGGTACCTTGATGCGTCCAGCCAGCGTGAAGGGGCCGGGGCACGGCATTTTGATGCGCCGGTTCGTGCGGGTGCGGACGTATTCGTATTCGGCGACGAGGCCGAGCCCGTTCGGAGCGGTGACGGGGCCGACGGCCTGATACCGCTCGCGCTGGTCGTGGCCGGCCGGCCCGATCCGCCGTTTGCTCGGCTCGAGCTCGCCGAGACCTTCCAGTCGAGAATAGAAATCGGCCGTAAAAAAGCCGAGCCGGCGCATTTCGCCGTCTGATATGACATCGACGTCCGCATCCTCCTGATCGCGCAGGGCCATGTCGACGGCATCGTTGAGCGTTTCTTCGATATCGCTCGGGCCGTAGGCACCGTTCTGAATGGATGCTACGCTCGTAAAGAACCAGGAGGGCCAGGCGTAGCTTCCGACAATACTCGTCTCTAGCATAGCGGCAGGTTATGATCAGAGGTCTTCCGACCCTTGCGGTCGGGCGTCGAACAAAGGTGCGCCCAAGATACGGGACGACATGCGAAACGTCATGCTCAACGCTGATGAGGTACGAAGCCTGATGAAGAACCCGGTGATCAAGCCCGACGCGCCATCGGCCCTCCTGGTCAGCCCACGAAGGCGCCGTTACGGCCGTTCAACGGCGAGAAGCTCGATTTCGTAGATGATCGTCGCGTCGGGCGGAATTCCCGCTTCCGGGACGCCTTCGTCGCCATAGGCCAGACTGGGAGGCACGACGAGCTGCCGCTCCCCGCCTTCGCGCATGCCCGGCAGTCCTTCCACCCAGCCGAGCACGACGGTGCCGGCGCCCAGATCGACCGACAGTGGTTTCGCGGAATTATGTGAACTGGAGATGAGCTGGTCGTTGGTGAGCCACGCGGCGTAGTGCACGCGGACGCGGCTGGTATCGGTCGCTTCCTCACCGTCGCCGGTTTTGAAGTCGTAGTATTTCAGGCCGCTCTCCATGGTCGTGTATTGCGAGCTCCCGACCTCGCGCGGAACGAGCACCCGAATCGGATCCGACACGGTCGAATCGCATCCTGCCGACAGACTCGCGAGAAGAAGAA
>CAZXHQ010000411.1:0-3887 GCA_964640145.1 uncultured Rhodothermales bacterium
CCGTCATCGTCCGTTTCTACGTCGAGCGTGCGACGGTCGAATTCCAGGCGGACGAGCGCGCCGGGTATCTCGTCGGTCTCGATGCGACGAATCGTGTTCGTAATGCTCTTCCACGTCGAATCGTGGTGCTCGTCGACCTCCACCCCCTTATCGTCGAGCACGCGGCCTTTGAGGTAGAGGCGACCGGGTGTGCCGTAGCCTCGATATGTCGTAATCCGGAGGTGATCCCAGAGGTCGAACCGCCATTTGACGCCCAGCTTGGCCCGGTCGAGCGCACCTTCGACGGTGCTGACGACCCGCTTCACATGTTTCATCATCTGTCCGTCCCGTCTTTTTGCATGGCGTTGATTCGAACCAAGGAGTCGGCCCCGCGGATCTCGAGAATGGCGTAATAAACGGCCGCCATGGACCCGATCCCGTGCTCGCGTCACGAAACCGCAACGATGCGACCGACGCCGGACCCGATTGGTCACCTGCCGCCGTGTATACTGCGGAGGAACCGTCGAAAGGGGGATGACACCGCAGAAGAGGAGATGAGTGCATGAATATGGGAAGTCGCGGGGTGACGCGGCCCATGGCCGAACGAAAACAGATGGAGCACGACGGCGGCGGCGAGCCATATTCCGACGCCCGGTACGACATGCTCAACCGGCACCACCGGCAGACGCTCTGGATCTACTGGACGTTGATTCTGCTCGGCATGTGGACCGCCCTGGCGCCGTTCACGTTCGGCTATCTGAACGAGAGCCTGTGGGTCGACCCTTCGGGAGGCCGTGGGGTGTGGTTCGGAGATGAGACCCGCACGGCCCTGCGGGCGTGGCTGATGACGTGCAGCGACGTGATCAGCGGCGTGCTGCTCATCGTCTTCGGATGGAGGTCGCTCCGACCCGATCGCCCCGTCAGTCTCTGGCTCGCCTGCGGGGTGGGTGCGTGGATGTCGGCCGCGCCGATCCTCTTCTGGGCGCCCACCGCCGCCGCATACGCCGGCGGCACCCTCGTCGGGATGCTGGTCATCGCACTGACGATCCTCGTCGCCGGCATGCCGAACATGATCCTCTACATGGAGATGGGAGGGTCCGTCCCGCCGGGATGGAGCTACAACCCCTCGAGCTGGCCTCAGCGTTGGATCATGATCGCCCTCGGTTTCGCCGGCCTGCTCGCCTCCCGCTACCTGGCCGTCTTCCAGCTCGGATACGTCGAGACCGTCTGGGACCCGTTCTTCGGCGACTCGACGCGGGCCGTGCTTAACTCGGACATGTCCCACTCGCTGCCGATTTCGGACGGCGCGCTCGGGGCGCTCGCCTACACCTTCGAATTCCTGATGGGCTTCATGGGCGCACCTTCGCGCTGGCGCACGATGCCCTGGATGGTGACGTTCTTCGGGATCCTCGTCATCCCTCTCGGGCTCGTCCACATTTTCCTGGTCATCTCGCAACCGGTGGTCGTGGGGCAGTGGTGCACGTTCTGCCTCCTCGCAGCCGCAATCATGCTACCCATGATCCCGCTCGAGGTCGACGAGGTGGTCGCGATGATGCAGCACGTTCGGCAGGCCACCCGTCGCGGTGAACGTTTCTGGACGGTGTTCTGGAAGGGAGGTACGCCGGGCGAGAGCTCGGAGGATGATCGCACGCCCGAGCTGATGTCGCTGCCCGAGCAGCCCGGCGCCGTCTTGCAGTCGTCGGTCTGGGGCATGAGCGTACCCTGGAGCCTGGCCGCGTCCACCGTTCTCGGTGCGGTCATGATGACGGTGCCCGGCGCGTTCGACGTCGCCAAACCGGCTGCGACGGCGTATCATCTCGGTGGATCGCTGACCGTCGTCGTCTCCGTCATCGCGATGGGAGAACCGGTCCGACCGGGTCGCTACCTGAACGTGGCCCTCGGCACCCTCCTGGCCGCAGGCCCCTGGGTGCTCGGCGGAGCCGGCATCGCAGCGCAAATCCTGGGGCTCGCCGCCGGCGCGGCCATCGTAGTGCTTGCCCTGCCCCGCGGGCCCATCCACGAGCGGTTCGGGTCCTGGGACCGGTTCGTACGGTGAGCATGGGCGGAGCTCGAAGCGGTCCGTCGAGGACGCTCCGTATCAGTCCGCCGCGAAACAGTAGTAAAGTCCGTCGCCGCCGGTTGCCTGCAGGTTCGCCTGGCTGCAGCCCTGCGAGCCGTGGGCGGAATTCCACGACGTGGGATTGTCGCCGCCGCCTTCCCGGTCGTGATGTCCTACCTGCGCACTCCCGTCTTCGGCGTTGCTCGTCCAGTTCTGACAGGTATGATCCTCCCCGTCGTCGAACGCCGTCCCGTCGAGCCGGGAGCCGGTAAGGATGTCGTGGCGGTTCGGATCGTCGCCTCGGCCGTTGACCACGTTCCCCTGCTCGTCCAGCGAGATCTGTTTTCCCAGGTTGTTGTCTTCGCTGTGGAGTTCCTCGACGTTCTGCGCCGCGAGCACGCCCTCGGCATTGTACCACGGCCCGGACCCGATACGATCGCGCGCATTGACCGCCTCCTCATCGCCCGAGGCCTGCGTACTCAAATAGGCGCGCCACGTGCGATCACCTGCGCCGGCCTCGTCGGCAAGCATCTGACAGTGCGCATCGGCGCCTTCGAGACCACCGAGGTTGGCACCGTCTCCAGGACCCGAGCTGGTGATAAAGAAGCTCATCTCATTGGCCTGTTCCGTCATCGGACCATCCGCGGCGCCGGGCTCCGGCGACTCGGCGCCCCCGCACGCAGCAAGCGCAGTCACGAGGGCGAAGAACGACAGGATTTGCAGGGCGACTTTGCGGTGCTTCATCATGTTCCTCCTTAAGGTCAATCGGCGGATCAGGCGCTTTGCTTCTTTATATAGACATGTGGCCCTCCAGTATACGGATCCTGAGCGCTCCTGTCATCCGTTCGGCCCCTTAAATGGCGTTCTGAAACCGGCCTTCTCGAATCCGCCCCCCTCAAACGCGCGTCGTCAAGCGCGGACGGCTGATGACCTGATCGAACGAATAACGGCCGGCTCCGGCCAACAGGAAGAACAGTGCAATGCATAAGAAAAGAACGCCGCGCTCCCGGTTGCCGAACGGATCCCCGGCGTGGCCAAGAAAGACGACGACGAACATGTTCAACGACACGAAGAGGGCCGCCGGCCGCGTCGCGAGACCCACCGCGAGCAGGAGCCCGCAGAAAAACTCGGCGAAGCCGCTCATCCAGGCGAAAAAGGCGGGAGCAGGAAGTCCCATTTCTCCGACGCCCTGGATGAACCGGTCGGACGGCGGCACCTTGCCCATGCCGTGGGCAAGCGCCAGGGCCAGGCCCGCAACCACGCGCAGCACCGCTCGGCCCGCATCCGCCGCTCTGGATTCCAGTCGCGCCATGCTAAAGACCATCTCTCGTACGTTCATAGTCAGAATTCGAGCGCTGTTTGTTTCAGGTTGTCGTACGGAGCCCGTCACGGCGAATCGATGATACGCGCCCGTTCATGCGCGCGACGACCCCACCCATCGTCACCACCGCACGTCTCCGCGAGGCGGCGCCGCAACGCAGCTGGGGCGGTGATCGCAGGGTCTTGGACGCTGCTCCCATGATACGTAGTGCCACTCAGAACATAGTGGGAATCGGTAGCGATGTAAAGAACGGCGACACGAAGGGCACGATGACGGTATGGACGGCACGGACACCGACGGTGGCCGGGTGCATCCATTCTTGCCCTCCTCGATCGAGATGCCGCGGAACCATCGCCCGTACATCCGAGGTTGAAATTATGCGCCGAATAATTCGCTGCCGTCGCTGCCTCCCCTCTTCATCGAACGCATAGATGTTCTCGTGATGTGTCGATACGGAACGCACCTGCTACTGCTTCTTCTTCTCGCGAGTCTGTCGGCAGGATGCGATTCGACCGTGTCGGATCCGAT
>CAZXHQ010000412.1:0-3876 GCA_964640145.1 uncultured Rhodothermales bacterium
CTATCAGTTCTTGCTTGTCCACGTTCGTATCGTCGTCCGTTAATGGATCATTCCGTTGATGGCTGATTCGCCGGTTAGCGCGTCTCGGAAAGATACCCCGCCGCCCGTCGGCGGGGTTCGTAACAATAATGCGATGAAACCGCGGACGCAGGCCGGGCCGTTCCGTGACCGCGTGGAGGGGAAGGTCGAAAGTTTCTGGGGTCGGCTGGCGGAGCGCAGTCATCGACCCTCTCGAGAAACTACCTGCGCAAGTTTGCTTCATCTATAATCCGCTAGCCATAGCGCCGGGTCTATTGCTCATAGTACGGTATCGTGTGTACGAAAAGGTGTTAGAAGAACATACCGAATCCAAGTCGGCTTACCGCGCCTTCGTCGGAGAAGCCCTTCGTGCCGGTGACGATGAACCGCTGGAAGGGCGTCATCCAGACGCCGCCGCCGTAGCCGACGTGCCACAGGCTTGAGCTATCGCCATCCGCCCAGACCCGGCCCACGTCGTAGAAACCCAGCAGGCCGACCTCGCCGCGCGTGAGATATACGTTCACGTCGGCGAGCATGACCCGCACCTCGGCGTTGCCGAAGGCGCTGCTTCGCCCGGAAAAACGCGTCTTCCTGAATCCGCGGAGATTCTCTCTCCCACCGACGGCGTTCGCCTGATAGAAAGCGAAGTCGCCGAGGTTCGTCGCCCCGCCAACCCGCAGCGCAAGCGTGGTCCGCGCGGGCAGCGGCGGCGTGTAGAAGAAGCTGAGCTCCGAAGCAAGCTTCGCAAAGCGCTTCTCGGTGTTGCGCACGCCCGCGTGGATACCGGCCTGGCTGAACCACCGAAAGCCGGACCGGGGCATGAAGGTCGTGTCGCGCCGGTCGACGTCGACCCGCGTTTGCGCGCCGGCAAAGTAGAGATCGGCGAGGTGATGGGGTTCGAATCCCGGCGTCGGATGCTCTTCTGAGAAGCCGGGCGGAGCTTCGATATCCGCATATTCGAAATACGGGCCGGCGCCGACCGTCACGTGGGAGCTGATCCGGCGAAAGAACGCGGGGAAGGCTCGCACCCACCTGAAGCGGGCGATGAAACGCTCGCGCTGCGCGTCGGAGCCCGGCGTTTCGTTGCCGAAGCCGTAAAAGTCGTCGAACCTCTCTTGATCGAGCACATCCGCCTCCCAGCGCGCGTCCCATTCGCCGATCACCTCGTTCAAGTCGCCGTCGTAGTGGACGGTGAACCCGCCAATGGCCGGAGCGTAGGTGGCCACGACCTTGTGCCGAGCGGCATACGGCTCTCTCCGGAAGCCGTGGCGGATAAGCTTGACGCCTCCCCCGGCGGAGATCCCTTCGTTCGAGTCGTAATCGAACGCGAAGGCGGGCGACGCCCTGTCGACCTCGTACCGGTGGAATGTGTAGTCGGCGTCGGACGGACGATCGACGCGCTCGAAGTCGACGGCGGCTCTGGACGCCGGATCGAGCTTCGTATCATAGAATACGACGCCGCGGAGCCTGTCGTGGCTCTCCGAGCGAACGGCGTCCTCTCCCTGTCCCCCTAACGCCAGCACGCGCGTGTTCGTAGGACCGGATCCCGTTACGATGAATTCGTCGTCGCCGCCGAGTCCGTAGACGCGAATCTCATCCGTCTCCTCGTCGGAGAACCGCCGGCGATACCACGGCCCCGCCTTTGCCTCCACCGCTACCTCCGTGTAGCCGTCCGGGCTGCGCTCGATGCGGATGCGTTCCGGCTCGTTCGTGGCCACGATGTCGACCTTCTGGACCAGCATCGTCTGATAGTCCGCGGCCGCCGCTACGAGATCCTCACGCCGCCGCTTCAGCGTCTCGATCGTCTCATGCCCGACGGCATCGAAGACCGGCTGCGGCCACGCTCGGATCGCGCTCTCAATCACCTCGTCGGTGAGGGAGGCTTGCAGCTCGCGGGCGATCTCGATCCATTCCTCGCGCGCCACCTCGGACGCGAACCGGTAGTCCAGCTTGGCGCCCTGGTGATTGAGCCCTACGAGATTGGTGATCTCATCACCGAAATACGTGAGCTTTCGAAGCGTGGTGGTGCCGCTGGCGCGCCCGATGCGGTTCATCACGCCGTCGAAGCGAGCGAAGGCGAAGTCGCGGTCGATGGGCAGCGGCACGATGCGCGTGCCGTTCTCAGAAACGGCCCAGAAATACTGCTCATCGTGCCGGTCGCGATCGCCGATCCACATGTCGAAGAGGCGGCTCCGCACGAAGGCTCGCTGGTCGACGCGAACCTCCGGGTCGGACTCGATGCGCTTCACCAGCTCGTCGAACGCTATGACTTCGTCCGGATGGCCGAAGCGCGAGAGATCGGAGACGTCCTCGTCCACCTTGCGCTCGAGCAGCGCGGGCTCTCCGGCGAAGGCCTCTCGATGCTCGTCCAGGCGCGGGTCATCGGGCACCGCCACCAGCGACGGGGCCGTGTAGAGCACCCCGGCGGCTTCGGCGAGGTCCGGTATGACGAACGCCGCATACGGGTTGAGGGCCGAGACCTGATCCTGTGCGATATCCTCCATGATCGTGCGGCGCGTTCCCTCCGGAAGCGCAGCCCCCGCGTCTTTGTCGATCTTCCGGAGAACGAAATGCCGACCGTCGGCACCTTCGAGGAAGAGAAGCGACGTCTGGAGCCCGCCGGCAGCGCCGGTCACGGTGAGCCCGCCGGCCGTCGCCGACATGTCCAGAACCGGCATGTCGATGCGCGCCGTCCAAACGTTTCGGTATTCGTCGCCGAGCAGGAAGGTGCGCATGGGCCCGCCGCCGTACGTGGGCCCGGCCGGAATGGCTCGAATCTCCGCGGCACGGACGCCGTGTACGTCTTTGCTTCGAAGCTCCCATTCAGCCGGCCTCTTTTTTTCGTCGGCGGCTTCGACCAGATCCTGGCCGAAACCCGTTCCCGGAAAGAACGCCAGGCTGCACGCACAGGCCAGCAGCAGAGCGGAAAGGTGGCCGACCATCTCTTTCATCGATGTGAACCCTACGGTCACAGGTGTCACGAAACGCCCCGGTGGTGCCGATGCCGCTCGGGACCGTAATGCGTATCGGTGTCCCACCAATGTGTTTGACGTCCGACGCAACCGTATGGTAATCTCTCCCGTCGAGGGCCCAGCGGGCGCCGCTACGAGTCCGACTGGCCTTCGGCCGGAATGCGGGACGGGAGGCCGCGATCGAACATCGGCGGGGTGAGGGCGGGCGCCGACGGCGCGACGGTGGCCGGTGGCCACTGTGCGTCCAAGTAGGAGTCGTCATTCCATCCGGCCTCCCCGCTTCCGCGCGCCTTCCACGTGTGATCCGAGACGACGCGGCGAACGCGACCGTCCATGAAGTGTATCTCGAAATAGACGTTCGCAGCGGGAGCTCCGGCGGCGGCATCGCCCCGGGAACGAACACGAACTGCGATCACGTTGTCTCCGGAGCGCAGGCGGGTCGCAACGTTCCACACCTCTACGTCCGACCAGCGCGGCCCCACGCTTCGGCCGATGCGGTCGCCGTTGAGCCAGACCTCCACGTCGTTTCGCCCGGCAACCTGCAGGTAGGCATTCGCGACCCGGCCGCGCTGGAGGGCGAACGTCGTGCGCAGGTAGGCCGTGTTTCCACGCTCTCGCGACGTGATGAAGCGGCTCGGGACCTCCGCCTGAATGTCCATGTTCGCGGTCGACAGCGCGGCCGCCATCTCCTCCAGGTAGGCAATTTGATAGTCGAACTCCCGCAGCACGCGGTCGAGATTCGCGGTGCGGCTGGCGCGCAACCACAGCGACCGGTAGGCCTGCGCGAGCGTCCGCGCCTCGCCGGCGAGCCGCAGGGCCCATTCAGTGCCGTATTCGAGTACGTGCGGCCGAGTCACGTTGCGACGGGCCCTTCGGATCTGCGCGG
>CAZXHQ010000413.1:0-3876 GCA_964640145.1 uncultured Rhodothermales bacterium
AGGTTGAAGGTTGAAGGTTGAAGGTTGAAGGTTGTGGGCCTGCTCACGGCAAGGAGCAACAAAACGTGCGCGATTATATTGATAATCTCGGTGCGGGTTCATTTTGGCCACGGGAGAGTGGGCCGGTAGCGCTTCGATTGACCGTAAACGCATTAATCTCGTCTCCGCTCATGCTGCTCGACGACGTTTGGGAGGTGCTCGAGACGCTGGTTTTCGAGCGTCCGTCGACCGACCGTCTTTTCAATATCTACGGGGATCGCCACGCTGAGCTGGACCTGGCGGAAGCGCCGGCAATCCGGAGGTCGAACTTGCGTACGTACCTGGCGGCCTACGATGAGATGCCGGAGGTCTTCCTGCTGGCCGAGGCGCCGGGGCCGTGGGGCTGCCGCTTCTCCGGCGTGCCGATCACGAGCGAAGCCCAGCTTCTCGACGGCGATTTTCCCGTGCACGGGCGCCGTTCGAGCACGGCCGCCGAGCCCTATGCCGAGTACAGTGCCCGCATCCACTGGCGCGCGCTGGCGCCCTATTATCCGGACTTCTTGACGTGGAATGCCGTGCCGTTCCATCCGCACGAGAAGGACGAACCCCTCTCGATTCGGACCCCCACGGCCGGCGAGATCGACGCATTCGAGGACGTGCTCGACGGCTTTCTGACGGTCATCCAACCCGATCACGTCGTGGCCGTTGGACGAAAGGCGGAACGGGCGCTCAAGCGTCTCGACGTCGACAACACGTACGTCCGGCACCCGTCTCAGGGCGGAGCGAAGCTCTTTACGGCTGGCGTGCTGAAGATTCTCGAACAGGCCGAAATTACATAACGGAGATGTCCGATTTGTTTAAGGAAGCCGCGCGCCGGCACCTGTCCGCGCGCGCCCCGCTCGCCGACCGCATGCGGCCGCGCACGCTGGATGAGTTCGTAGGCCAGGAGCACATTCTGGGCCCGGGGAAGCTGCTCCGGCGCGCCATCGAGGCCGACCGGGTAACCTCGCTCATCTTCTACGGTCCGCCCGGCAGCGGGAAGACGACGCTGGCCCGCATCATCGCCAATACCACACGAGCGCACTTCACGTCCATGAATGCGGTGCTCTCCGGAGTGAAGGACATCCGCCAGGCCATCGAGGAGGCCGGGCGCCGTCTGGAGCTGCACCAGCAGCGGACGATCCTGTTCATCGACGAGGTGCACCGGTTCAACAAGTCGCAGCAGGATGCGCTGCTTCCCCACGTCGAGAACGGAACGGTCGTGCTGATCGGGGCCACGACGGAGAACCCGTATTTCGAGGTCAACAAGGCGCTGGTGAGCCGTTCCCGCGTGTTCGAGCTGCGGACGCTCGACGAGGAGGCGCTCCGGACGATCGCCATGCACGCCCTGGAAGATGAGGAGCGGGGCTACGGTCGGCTCAACGTCGTGCTCGAACCGGCTGCACTGGACCATCTCGTGGACACGGCCAACGGCGACGCGAGGTCCGTGCTCAACGCGCTCGAGCTCGCCGTGGAGACCACCGAGCCGGACCGCGACGACGCCGTCCGCATCGACGTCGCGGTCGCCGAAGACAGCATCCAGAAGCGCGCGGTGCTTTACGACAAGGAGGGCGACGTTCATTACGACACCATCAGCGCGTTCATCAAGAGTCTGCGCGGCTCCGATCCGGACGCGGCGCTCTACTGGATGGCCAAGATGGTCTACGCCGGCGAGGACCCCCGGTTCATCATTCGCCGCATGCTCATCTTTGCGGCCGAAGACGTAGGTCTCGCGGATCCCCGGGCGCTGCAGATCGCATCGGCCGCGGCGCAGGGTTTTGAATACGCGGGCATGCCGGAAGGGCAGTTTCTGCTGGCGGAGTGCTGCCTGTATCTGGCGACGGCTCCGAAGAGCAATTCGTCGATGGCCTACTTCAGCGCGCTGGAGCACGTGCGTCACGAGCAGTCGGGCGACGTTCCGAATCACCTGAAGGACGCGAGCCGCGATCGGGAAGGCCTCGGCCACGGAAAGGGCTACAGGTATCCCCACGCGTTTCGCGAGCACTACGTGCCGCAGCAGTACCTGCCGAACGCGATGCAGGGCACCTATTTCTACGATCCCGGCGAGATGGGGTACGAGGCCGAGGTGCGCGAGCGCCTCGAGGCGCAGCAGCGCCGTAACGCCGAGGAAGACGTGGCGCGGCGGGCGCGGAAGTACGCCGACGACGAGGGTTGAGGCTGCGCAGGGCGGGCCCCGGGAAGATGCTTTTGGCGGACCGTTTGGGTAGATTCGCACCCACTATGGCCACGTGGCTTCGCATCGCACATCTCATCGATCGCTTCAACGAATGGATCGGCCGATTCGTCTACTGGCTGACTCTCTTCATGGTGCTGGTGGGCGCCTACAACGCACTGGTCAGGTATCTCGACCGGTTCGTCGGGCTCGGCTTAAGCTCTAACACGTACATCGAGCTCCAGTGGTACATGTACAGCCTGGTGTTCCTGCTGGGCGCCGCCTACACGCTGCGGCACAATGCGCACGTGCGCGTGGATGTCCTCTATACGTGGGTCGGCCCGCGCGGCCGCGCGTGGATCGACCTCGGCGGCACGCTCCTCTTCCTGCTCCCGTTCTGCGTCTTCGTGATGTGGACGTC
Organism: uncultured Rhodothermales bacterium; assembly: GCA_964640145.1. Classification (GTDB taxonomy): domain Bacteria; phylum Bacteroidota; class Rhodothermia; order Rhodothermales; family VXPQ01; genus CAZXHQ01. The sequence continues at coordinate 2,613 of CAZXHQ010000413.1, forward strand.
CTGGCCGACGGTGAGCAATTCCTGGGCCGTCCTCGAGATGTCTCCGGACCCGGGCGGACTGCCGCGCTATCCGATCAAGACGGCGATTCCGGTGGCGTTTGCCCTGCTCTTTCTGCAGGGCGTGAGCCTGGCGGTAAAGCAAGTCGCTCTCTTGCGCGGGCTGATTTCCGAAAAGGACCTGGCTGACCCGGAAAAGGTCTGGGAGGGTCTATGACGGTCGATTGGCTCGGGCCCCTGATGTTTGCCGCCGCGCTGCTGCTGATCTTCAGCGGATATCCGGTCGCGTTCGCGCTGGGCGGCACGGCCCTCGTGTTCGCCTTCGTGGGCGTCGAAGCGGGTCTCCTCAACTGGCATCTCCTTCTGGCGATGCCCGACCGCGTCTTCGACGTCATGTCGAATACCCTGCTGCTGGCCGTACCGTACTTCATCTTTATGGGTACGATGCTCGAGAAGTCGCGCCTGGCCGAAGACCTGCTGCGTACGATCGGGCTGCTGTTCGGGCATCTCCGCGGCGGCCTCGCCATCGCGGTCGTGTTCGTGGGCGCCCTGCTGGCGGCCGCCACGGGCGTCGTGGGCGCCTCCGTCGTGGCGATGGGCGTGATCTCTCTTCCCGTCATGATCCGCTACGGTTACTCCCACGAGCTTTCGGCGGGCGTGATTTCCGCCTCGGGCACGCTCGGTCAGATCATCCCCCCGAGCATCGTGCTGATCGTCCTGGCCGACCAGCTCAGCGTGGCCGGACGCGTGTCGGTCGGCGACCTGTTCCTCGCAGCGCTCGTGCCGGGGCTTCTGCTGGCGGGCCTCTACGCGGCGTACGCCGTCGGCGTCGCCTTCGTCCGACCCCTGTCGGCGCCTGCCCTGCCTAAAGAGGAGCGCGACATTCCGGCCGGCGAGCTGGTGCGGCGCGTGCTGGTCGTGATGCTGCCGCCTCTGCTGCTGATCGTCGTGGTGCTCGGCAGCATTTTCGCGGGTGTCGCCACGCCGACGGAGGCCGGTGCGCTGGGCGCACTCGGCGCGATCCTGCTGGCCGTGGCCAACCGCCGCCTGACGCTCGAGGCGATCCGCGAAACGATGAAGGAGACCACGAAGCTGACGGCCATGGTCATGATCCTGCTCGTGGGCGCACGGGCCTTCTCGCTGGTCTTCATCGGCGTGGACGGCGACCTCTGGATCGAGGATCTGCTCACGAACCTGCCGGGCGGCGTGATCGGACTCATCATCGTCACGAACATCGTCATCTTCATCCTCGGCTTCTTCATCGACT
>CAZXHQ010000414.1:0-3858 GCA_964640145.1 uncultured Rhodothermales bacterium
GCGATTTCAGCTTGGCATGGCTGCTCGTGTGGCGCACCTGCACCTGGAGCTCTTCTATGTGCTGCTCGATCCAGTCGCTCAGTCGAAACGCATCCGCCATCGTGTCGAGGATGAAGAGCGGGGCGCGCACCATATGTTGATGGACGAACCGCACCCGCACGCCCCCTGCCATCGTCAGCCCCCGCGCGCCGCGCGCTGCGGAGGCGACCAGCGCGCCTTCGGTGGTTGCCAGCGGGGCGAAGGCCTGACCGCGAATATGGTCGCCGTGGATGAGCAGCGGGCCGGCCACGCCCACGGGCACCTGCGCCATCCCGATGAAATTCTCGATGTTGCCCTGCAGCTCCTGCGGGTCGACGTCGTACTCACCGAGCTTCCGCATGGGCGCTCCCGTTTGCTCACGGAGCCACTCGAGCCGATCGGCGCACTTGTCGGCCGAGTAGTGGCCGCGATGGGGAATGCGGGGCAGGTCCGTGTCTTCACTCATAACAGGGCTCGCGATCGGGATAGGACAACTTAAGGAGGAGGGGTAAAAGAATCAGATCGCCGACAAGCGCCGCGGCCATGGCGAGCGCCGTCAGCAGGCCGAAGTAGAAGACCGTCTTCACGCTCGCCATAAGCAGGACCATGAAGCCGAGCGCCAGCACGATGCTCGTGAACACGACGGCGCGGCCGGCCGTCTCCAGGGTTCTCTCGACGGCCTCCCGAGTTCCCGTCACACCGCGCGCCGCCCTGAAGTGATACAACATGTGGATCGTGTCGTCGATCGCCACCCCGAGCACGATGGCGGCCACCGTTGCCGTCGCAACGTCCAGCGTGATGCCGACCGTCCCCATGATCCCGAAGATCAACACCACCGGGAAAAGGTTCGGGACCATCGCGATGAGGGCCAGTTTCAGATCGCGGACGAAGACCAGGATGAGAAGGAAGATGAGCAGGAGCGCGATCCAGAAGCTGCGGATTTGCGCGCGCATCACGTATTCGATGATGTTGACGTAGAGCGGCGGATAGCCCGCAAAGCGGACTTCGGCCTGTCCGAAGAAGTGGCGATCGGCGATCGCTCCGATCTGGTCTAAATACTCGCCGAGCTCGCCGGCACTGGCCATCTCCCCGGTGAGCGTGATGCGCGCGAGAGCGTAGTCGTCGGTGACCACCGTCTCCAGCGCCTCCTCGTCGAGCTCGACCAACATGTTGTCGAGTACTAGCCGGCTGCGAAGGAGCCGGTCGTCGCCGTAGCGCACCTCCGACAGCCTCTCCAGGACCGTGTGCAGGCTGAACGTACGGCTGATGGCGGGCAGCTCGGCGGCTTCCCCCTCGAATGCGCCCATCGACCGAAGGACCTCCGGCGTGCGCATATCGCGGCCGTCCAGCGGGCGCACGGTCATCTCGAGCGTGGCGTAGGGTCCCCAGTACGCTTCCAGGAATTCGTGATCCTGCACGACGCGGTGGTCATCGGGGAGGTATCCGAGGGTGTACGTATCGACGACGAGATGGCGCGCGCCGAGAAGGGCGAGGCCGGTGGCGACGGCCAGCAGCGCCGCGTAGCGAAGGGGACGGCGCCACAGGCTCCCGATGAGCGCCCCGAGCAAGCGGCCGAGACCGGTATGCCGGGACGGGTGGGCGCCCTGAGGGCGCAACGGCGCAGCGGGCGATGCCGCCGTCTCGTGCGCCGCCGGGCCCGAAGCCTCGGCGAGCGTCGAACCGGCACGCGGGCGCACGGCCGGAAGCACCACCGCAGCGAGCACCATCGTCGCGACGAACGCGGCCGCGATGCCGACGGCCGTGAAGAAGCCGAACTCGCGAAGGACGCGCATCTCGGCGAAGCCGAAAGAGAGAAAGGCGGCGCCCGTGGTGAGTGTGGTGTAGAGGCAGGGACGGAACACCTGCCCGAGCGTCTCCCGCGACAGAGCAGGTCCGCGGAGGCCCGCTGCCGAAAGAGCGCTTCCGCGGTTCATCACGTGGATCACGTCGGCGATGCCGAAGATGGTAACGATCGTGGGCAGCATTACCGTTACCAGGTTCAGCCGGCTGCCGGCAATGCCCATGACGCCGAGCATGAGGAGGGTCGCCGCCGCCACGACGGCCAGCGCCAGCAGCACGAAGGAGAGCCGCCGGAAGAGCACGAACATCAACGTGAACATGAGCAGGTAGCTCAGCCCCATGAAAAGGCCGAAGTCGTGCCGTGTGATCTCGTTGAGGCCGGCGTAGATCACACCCATGCCGCCGAGGCGTGCCTCCCCCGGCCCGAGCACGCCGTCGGCCGTTTCCGTGATCGCCGCGATGACAGCGTCCCGCCGCTCGTCGATGTCGTCCATGACGTCCATCGTGATCCACACGAGCGTCATGGATGCGTCGGCATTAACGAGCCGCCCGGCCAGGAACGGAGAGCCCATGATCCGCTCCCGAAGACCGGGCTTCAGCTGGGCTGTCGACGCCGTCCCCAACGGTTCCGCAACGTCGTTTCCGGCCTCGTCCGGCATGTCGCCCTCGCGTGACGACAGCCCCTCCGGCCTCCGCTTCGAGTCCGCCGCCGGCAGTACCGGCTCGAACAAGCCGCTCTCCGGATCGACGTCCTGCGCGTTGGCCAGCGACAAGACGCGGCTCACGCCGGAGATTGCCTCCAGCTCGGCGGTCAGCCGGCGCAGCCGTCCCAGGTCCGTCGGATTGAGCAGGCCTTCCGGATTGCGGTAGCCCAGGAGCACGACCTCGTCGTTGCCGAACTGCTCGTGGAACGTCCGGTACTCGACCAGCGCCGGATCGTCCTCGAGGAACCACGCCGTCAGCGCATTATCCGGCACGACCGCCCGCGGCACGAACGGCAATACGGCCGCAACCGCCGCGATCAGGGTCGCGAGCAGGAGGAGACGGTGGCGGATGATTAGGGACGGCACTGCGGCTCTCTCCTCGAGCGATTTCCGATTCAAAGCGTTTCCGCCACGTGAAAGCGCTGATAGAACCATGACCGATCGCGCTGCCAGAGACGGCGTGCAAGATCGTCGTGCGATCGGTAGCGATCCAGCAGCGCCGGCGAGAGCTCGCACTCGGCCAGGAGCGACCACCAGGCGAGGCGCCCGCCCGGCCTAAAGAGGCTGTGCATGCGAGCCATCAGCGCTTCGAAATCCCGCGGCGACATGTACTCGAAGAGGTTCGAGAAGCCCGCCTTGGAGAACCGCCCGCCCTCGCCGACCTCCGCAAGGGCCTCGAGGGGCGCCGTGACAATTCTGACCCGGTCCGACAGCGCGCGCAGGCGGGCGAAATTGCGCTCGAGCAGGTAGGGGTGCATCCGCTCCGGTGAACGGAAGGCGCCGGTCAAGAACCAGTGGAGGTAGAAGTTGTCGCGAAGCGGAAGCTCGGTAAAGGCGTCGCGGAAGCGGCCGCAGAAGTGGGATCCGGCATCTTTTTCGGCATAGGCGAACTGCGCTCGGTCCCGCCCCCGCTCAGCCATCATCTGCTCGCCGAAGTACCATTCGAACTGCTGCTGGAATGCTCCGCCCGCGAGATGCCTTTCGAAGAAAGACCGCTGCTCGCCGGTATCGTCGAGATCGAGGGAGGCGGCGACGGCCGCTGGATCGGCCACGTGAGGCAGCAGCACATCGTGCCAGTGCCGGAAGTACTGTTCCAGCCGACCCGACCCCACAATCCCCTCTTCGATCAGCGCCGTCTGTCCGTCCCACCAAGCCGCCGCATCATCCGAGAGGAGGGCGCGGCACGCGCCGTAGATCTGCATCCGCCGCGGCGACGGAACGATGCCGAGCAGAGCGAGAAAATCGGCGTGATCGACCGCACGAATGGCGGCGATCTTGAGTTCGAGAAGCCGGTTCTGACACGGGTTCAGATCGATCGCCGTCACAGAGCGCGGCT
>CAZXHQ010000415.1:0-3841 GCA_964640145.1 uncultured Rhodothermales bacterium
CTGGCCTCCGCGATCTTGCGGGCGAAGTCCGCATTGTCGTCGATGATGAACTGCTTGAGGCCGAGATGATAGCGAGGACGGCTCTCGGCCGGACCGAATTCCGGGACGGCCGGAGACCCGTCGCGCAGCGACTGAACGTGTCCGGCGTCGATGTCGATCCGCCACTCGCCGTCCGCATCCATGATCACGCCTTCGACGGACGGACGGTTCAGCCCTCCCGGCCACAGAAGCTCCTGAACGACCCGGCACGTCGTGCTCTTGCCGGCGCCGTTCGGACCGAAGATGATGTTGATCCCCGGCGACAGGTCTTCCAGCCTGAAGCCGTCGCCCCGGCGGACGCCGGGGACGCGGTGGATGCCGACTTCGCGGATGTGTACGAATGCTCTGCTCATGACGTCTGGGCAACTAGCTTCGTCAGCAGCGCCCGTGCTTCCTGTCTGAGATGCTGTCGGGCCGTCTCGTCCGTGATCTCCCGCCGGCTGAGCGCTGCGAAGTACTTATGGTCCTCGTTCGCCTCGAGCTCGCGCCTCGTCCGACCGATGAGCTCGGCCACGTCGGCCGTGACGTCGTCGTTCTCGAGCGCAAGGAGGAGACGCGCGACGGCGCCGGGGGCGGAATGCGCCCTCGCATACGCATCGACGTCGACATCCGGCAGCGTGGCGATCTCGAGCCTGTCCACCGCGACGACAGCACCGCCGACGCGCAGCGAAAGATCCGAGCGGAGGTTGTCCGTGATGTCCTCGATGCCGTGGGAGAGAGGCGTCCGGCCGGTGATCGTCAGACGGAGCATCAGGACTTCGAGGTTCGCACCGCTTTCTTCGACGAGCTTCCTGCTCGAGCTGCGGAGCTGATTCATGATTGCGGCCTCCACGTCCGCCTCCGACTCCGCCTCTCCCACGTCGACCTCGAGCGTCTCATAGCGGACGGTAGAAAGCGGCCGCTGCTCCGGTTGGCCGAGGGCGTGGCTGACGTCCACCGTCCACACGCCGTGGAGACCCGGCTCGCCGAAATCGAGCGCCTGCGGCGAGCCCGGATAGAGAATCCAGGGTCTGTCGGACATCAGCCGCGGCGCGTGGATGTGGCCAAGGAGCCAGCCATCGGGCGGGAGCGTGCGGAGCCGGCTGGCCTCGATGGGGGCATAGGGCGAATGCGCGGCGTCGAGATCGCCGTGGACGATTCCGAGCGTCGGCGTCGCTGCGTCGGCCTCGAGATCATACGAGAAGAGGGGGCTCTGCGCTGCCTTTTCGCGCGGAAACGACCAGCCGTCGACGTGCAGAGCCTCGTTTCGGCGTTCTATCGTAAAGCGCTCCCACGCTCCACCCCGGCCGAGGAGGCGAAAGTCGTCCTGCGGAAGCTGGTCGGCCAGCCGCCGGAAGACGTCGACATCGTGATTACCGGAGACGGCCACGGTGAAGATGCCGGCCTGCGACAGCCGCTGTACGCCGTGCTCCAGCGGCCCGATGGCCTCCCAGAACCTGTTCTCCTTATCGGCTACGTCCCCGCTCAAGCAGAGGACGTCGACGCGCTCTTCAATGGCGAGATCCACGATGCGGTCCCACGCCGACGACGCCCTGAGGACGCGCGCCTCGGCGGATTCGGCCACGCGTGTGGATGATCTGCCGATGTGAATGTCGCCGGTGAGCAGCAGGCGCATAATCGGGATAGAATTCGGAAATCAGCGTGCGTCGGATCTCATTATGGAAAATATCCGGTCGCGTTACGCGTTAAGATACGGTCGAGGAGTGTCAGCCCGGTGTCACGGATGAATTCTGAATTTGAGGAGTTCGCTGCGTTCGTGATTATGCGTGAGATAGACGCGGTCTCCTTTCATACGGACGCGGCTTCGGCCAAGACGTTCTCGCGGATGGTCCAGCGCAGCGCATCATCGGTTGCAAGGTCGACAACCGTGACAGCCCAAAAGTTCTTCCACGTCCTGCTTGAACGCCACGTAGTCGATCAGCGTCCGGCCCTCCTTCACGTCGCCTGGAAGGTCGATGTCACTGTCGCCTCGGCGCTCGCCCCGAACTCGCGAACCAAAGAGGGGCAGGTCATACCATACCGCGTTCGCGCGCGGGCGCACGATCTCGGCACGCAGGTTTCAGAGCGTTTCTATCGTGGGCATAGGAAATTCCTCCGGCTATGATTGCAGCTCGACAGGGACACGATTCCGATCCCTTTCCGGACCTGGCAGAATCTCATGCTCGTACAACCGCGCCAGGATCAACTCCAACCTGTCGCGGGCGATCGAAGTCGGTGGCGAAATCGACGTACCACGCCGGACCTGGCAATCGCTCGAAGCGAATACACAACTTGGGTCCGTCTCCATCGTTGGAGACGACGTGGGGCCTAAATAGAGGCAAGCCCGGGTCTTCCTCTACGCGTTCGGGTCTGCAGGAGACGGTCTGGCTGCGGGTGCTGTCTGGATGCGAGTGTAAGGCATACCCGGCGGGCAACGCATCATGGAGCGGGACGGTAGAATAAGAATCGGCGATCCCTTTCGAAAGACATGTTACGGTATGGACAGTTTTTATGAGTTCATAAAGAAAGCTCCGTCCATAAAGCGAGTAGAGATCAATGATTTATTGTTGGCGGAATATCAGTGTCCGCTAAGCGAATTTCGCTACGACATATGGTCGCACCATAATTACTTTATATATGTGCTTAGCGGTAAGAAGAAATGGTTTACGATCAATCAGGAATCGATCGTACAGCCTGGAGATTGTCTGTATGTTCGTAAGGGTTCTCATTCCGTCTATCAATATTTTGACAGTGACTTCTGCGCGTTAGTATTGTTTGTGCCGGATGAATTCATCCGATCCGTATTGTTGAACAATCAGATAAAATTAGGTGACCCGGGAGATTTCAGCGGACGGACGTCCCTTTTTTCCGTGCAGACGACCGAGCAGCTCGCGGCGTATTTCAATTCCTTTTTATCCTACCTGTCAGGTTCCGAGATCCACGACGATCAGCTTATGGAGCTAAAGTTCAAGGAACTGATCATGATGTCGGCTTCCGCGAGCGACAATAATGGCCTCTCTGCATACTTTGCCACGCTCTGTAAAAGTACCAGGCCGTCCCTTCCCCATATAATGGAAGATAATTTCAGCTATCCGATGAATCTGAAAGAATATGCCAGACTCAGCGGGCGCAGCCTGTCTACATTTAAAAGGGACTTTAAGAAAATCTACAAGACATCTCCCGGCAGCTGGCTGATTATGAAACGCCTCGAGTTGGCAAAATACTTGTTAGAACATACGGACAAATCGGTCTCCGAAATCGTGCTGGATTCCGGGTTTAAAAATAACTCCCATTTCAGCCGAGTGTTTAAAGAGAGGTACGACTTTACGCCCCTGGAATGGCGTACCGCATCGGCCGAACGGGTGTGAACCCGCCGGAAGGCCGCCGCCACGAGGGTAGACCTTGATGAGCATACGATATTTTGCTGAGTGCCGGCGCTGAATCGTCGATGCCTCTACGCGCTCTTCGCAGGGATCGTGAGATCCTCCTGGACAGGTCCTGATCGTAAAAAGAACTGCTGAGCAAAAAGCTTGACCTGCTGAGCAAAATTCCTTTTCCAGTTCCTGTATTACTTGCCTCCGCAACGACGTCGAAGCCTGGCCGAAACGAGGTTCGGGATTCGACGCTCTTGACTGAAGAGGTGTCATAGACGGAGGTCGACATGTTTATCGCCATCGAACACGACATCCACGATCCCCAGGAATTCCAGACATGTGCCGAGGAGGTGTTTCCCCTTCCTGACGATTTGCACGTGCATCAGTTCTTTCCGGCCCGGGACTTGAGCCGCGCGGCCTGTCTCTACGAGGCGCCGTCCGTAGCGCGG
>CAZXHQ010000416.1:0-3837 GCA_964640145.1 uncultured Rhodothermales bacterium
CGCCCGACTCGAGATGCCTCCACTCCACGACCATCTCGAAATTCGTGAAGACCTGGCGCGTCCGATAGACCCCGATCGGCTCGCCGTTCGTGCGAACCAGATCGCCGTCCCATGCCCAGGTATCGGGATGTCCGTTCACGTCCGCAAAGTCCGCTTCGCGAAGAGTCCTCCATCCAGGCTCCGCTGCATCGATGAAGGCTCTTTGCTGCGCTTCCGCATCCAGGGTGAGGACCAGGATGAGGCAGGCCGCATGGATCAGGAAGGCGGCGTGGAAGGTTTGGATCGCTCTCATTGGAAGGTCGTGCTTTCCAGCATCGCATCGAGAATACGGCGCTTGCGCTCGAAGGAAAATGATCCGGCGTCGTACGTGCCGGCAATCAGGGTCGAGTCGCCCAGTTCGACGAAATACTGATATGAACGGATGCCCCGATCGTAGAGGCCTTCGCCGGTCGCTTCGCCCTCGATCCGCATCGCCTGACGGCCGTCGACCGTCACCGGCAGCCGCGAGAGATCCCGGCGGCCACGCACGTTGCCTGTAAGCGTGGCAAACGGAACCGGCTCGACGTCGATCATGACGGCGATCTCGATCGGTATTTCCGAAGCTCGGGGAACGACGATCGGTTCGGGATCGAAGAGCGCACACGGCCCGAGAGGCTCGTCCGTATTCACGTGCCACGCAGCGGGGTAACGAATCGAATAACCGGCCTCTGGGTTTGTGCATTCGGCGGTCTCCGCCATGGCGGGATCCTGTGCGGTGGTGTCGGGAGCCGCTGCTTCGTCCACCTCGTCGGTCGAACCTCCCGGTCCGCACGAAGCCAGCACGACGACCGCCGAAAAAATTGTCAGGTGGAAATGTCGCACGATCTGTCTCGCTGCAGCGCAGCCTCGATTCAGTTATAAGTTGTCGCCGTCAGGCGCCGCTTCGGGCGACGCGCATGCCGGTCTGGTGCCTCCTGTTGTACTGCCGATCCATGTCGTTCAATCTAGAACGCGCGTAATAAAGAATCTCAAAGCCCCCAAAGACAAGGAGCAACGCTCCAGCTGCGTACCGTACCCGTCATGCCCGCAGTGCAAATCGCGGCCCGATATCGAGGAGCAGCGTAATCACCCCGGACGGCGTCGTCATCGTCCGTAACCATCTAGATGACGCTTCTTCGACCCCAGTTCTTCCGGACCTTCAGCCGACCCGATTACATCTTCCAGGCCGTCCAGCACGAATTTGCTGACCCGGTTCTGCCCTCACACTTCAAAATCTCTTCCAGCCAAAACCGTTTGAATGACGTCCTTCGCCAGCCAGTCCAGATGCTTTATGTGGGCGGTGTTCATCGGACCAATTACGAAACACCGTTTCGTCTTCATCGCTCTTCCCCGACGCGATCTTGTCCGCAGCTCGTCCATACCGGACGTAGAAGCTGCTCGCTTCACGAAACTATACAAATCGCAAAGGTATTTTCCGTATATCGTGGCCGAGAAATGACGATGACGAGTCGCTCTCGCCTCGACGCTGAGCAAGGAAACGAGGTCGCCCTATCGCTCCCTGGAGAAGCTGTAATAGATCCGCACGTTTGGGAAGTAAACTGTCGTTCATGACCCGGTGGTGATGCAGCCGAGCCCCCGCCGTACCGTCCGGCGTATCACGTGCGCCCTCCTGACCTTGATCCTCGCGTTCGCGGCCGGTACGGAGGATGCGACCGCTCAGCGGTCGCCGGTGAGCGTCGCTGCGTGGAGCGACCAACCCGTCCGCCTGTCCGCGCATCAGCAGTCCCGCCATCTGATCGGAGTCGGCGCGGGGTACCTGCCGGGGCCGGGACTCAGCATCCACGGAATGTACGAGTACCACGGTCTCGCTCCCGGCCCGATTGTACTGGCACTCGGCTGGAGCGAGGCCATCTTCGGCAGCGCCGAGTACCGCCTGTCGCTGCCGCTCGACGATTTTGGATCGCGTCGACTCGCCCTGACGGGCGGACTCTTCAGCGAATACTTTCCCAATCGCCTCCTGGACGGCTCCGACCGTGGGGAGACCGACGAGAGGCGCTCGGGCGTGCGCGTCCGGGCCGCATTCAATCTGCAGCCGGACGGTTCTCAGCGCTTCATGTCGGCCGACCTCGGTGCGCAGCACGCGCGCGTTCACCTCGACCGCAGCGAAGGTGGTGCCGAGACCGAGATCATTACGGTCGTCGACCTGGGAGGGGTTTATGCATACCGCACCCGCGAGCACATGGCCGAGATCGAGGTCGCGCCGCGGTTCAGGCTAGGCCGCGAGGAACGCTCCCCGTTCTTTGTGGCACTCCTGACCGGAAGCCTTCGCTATACGATCGCCCCTCCGATCGATCTCGTCGTGGAGTCCCGTGCGTCCGCCATCTCCGCGTCGACGCCGCGATACGAGCGTCCGTCGTTCGGCGGTCGCCAGACCGTTCGGGGCTACCGTGAGGATGCCGCGTTCGGCCGGCTTCTCTGGACGCTCCAGAACGAGGTCTGGATGCCCATCCCCGGTTTGACGGACGCTATGGAGGGCCCGCTCGGCTTCGCCGCCCGGCACCTTCGGTTGGCGGTGTTCGGCGACGTGGGCGGCATATACGGCACGATCGACCTTCCGCCGGGCATCCGGACGGGCGTCGGGGCGGGCGTGCGACTTCTTCTCGGCGGCCCCGTCCTTCGGATCGATTACGCGTACGGCTTCGATAGAGACCTACCCGGTCAGACCGGTGGGAGCGTCTACATCAGTCTGATCGCGGGTGTGAGGCCGTAGCGATGGCGAATAAGCTCGCTCCGACGTGAGGGCAAAACAGCCGCCTGGGACGCCGCAGGCCAGAAGGTTACTGCCGCGCGCTGCGCAGCCGCTCCAGATACTCTTTGACCGGACTCGTCTGGCGCTCGCGGTAATTTAACCAGGCGGCGGAGAAACCCGGCGTGCCCGGCGGAGGGCCCGTCCAGTCGTCGCCCACGAAACCGGCGACCGCCCAGACGGAGTCGGCCGGCTCGGGGATCAGGCCGCGGGCGTTTTCGCCGCCGCGGATCTCGCGAAGGAGGGCGGAACGCGTATTGCCGTCACCGAGCCCAGGGGGCCGTTGAAATGTACTCGCGGGAAGGTCGACGAGATCGTGGAAGCGACCGGCGATGTGGAGGGCGTTGTGCGCGCCCTGTCCCCACCACGTGGTCCGGAACGTGAGCTGCTGCAGATCGAAGCCGACCCAGGATCCCATGATGAGGTCCGGATGCAGCAGCATGAACCAGCCGTCCGCGGCCCGCTGCGTCGTGCCCGTCTTGCCGGCCAGTTCGCCGCGGGCGCCGTACTGGCTGCGTATGCGCGTGCCCGTGCCCCGATCGACGACGCCCCGCATCATGTCGAGCACGCCGTAGGCTACCGGCGCCGGGATCGCCTGGCGCGGCGACGACGCGAATGCTTCGATGACATCGCCGTCCTGATTCTCGATTCGCGTGATCGTCAGGGGCTCACGATATTTGCCTAGACTGGCGATCGTCGAATAGGCAGCCGTGAGCTCCAAGAGGGAGACCGGGCTCGTGCCGAGGCCGATCGACGGGACGGGATCCAGCTCGCTCCGGATGCCCATGCGCTGCGCGAAGTCAGCAACGCGCGCCGCGCCGAGGCGCATCACCAGCTGCGCGGTGATCGTGTTTTTGGAGTAGGCCAGGGCCTGGCGCAGGGAGAGCAGGGAGCCCGAAGCACCGCCGAAGTTGCCGGGCGCCCAGGTCTGTCCCGTCGCATGATTGACGTAGCGGAAGCGCCAGTCCGGCAGCACGTCGTCCGGCATGTAGCCATCTGCGAGCGCGGCGGCATACACGAACGGCTTGAACGTCGATCCGGGCTGGCGCCGC
>CAZXHQ010000417.1:0-3826 GCA_964640145.1 uncultured Rhodothermales bacterium
CGTGCCGATGGCATTCGAAGAAGACGACAGTGATCTCGACTTCGACGACGACGACCTCGATGATTTTGACGATGATTTCGACGACGACGACGACGACGACTTCGACTTCGACGACGATGACGACTTCGATTTCGACGACGACGACTTCGACGACGACGATTTCGAGGAGGACGACCTCTAGGTCGATTCTTCCATAGACTTCTCGGCCCTCGGTCTGTCAGAACCCCGTGCGTCCAGGGCGGGGTTTTTTTATGAATGCGCCCGCCACGCAGCGGTACGCCGACGCCCGGCATCCGGCCTTAGATTTAGTGGCCCGAATGCCGTATCTTGCCTCCATTCGATGAAGTGCCGTGCGACCATCCAATCGAACTCGCGCGATTATGGCGATCTTCAATCTTACCGTCAACGGAGAGCGGCACCGGGTGGACGTGGCCCCGGATACGCCCGTGCTGTGGGTTCTGCGGGACCATCTGCGTCTGTTCGGAACGAAGTACGGCTGCGGGCTTGCCCAGTGCGGCGCGTGCACGATCCACCTGGACGGAGCGGCCGTTCGGTCTTGCGTGCTGCCCGTATCTCGAGTCGGCGACCGCTCCGTGACGACCGTCGAAGGGCTGTCGGCTGAAGGCGACCACCCGGTGCAGCAGGCCTGGCTCGAGCACGACGTGCCGCAGTGCGGCTACTGCCAGGCGGGACAGATCATGTCGGCCGCGGCACTGCTCGATTCCAACCCGGATCCGAACGACGAGGAGATCGATTCGGCCATGGACGGCAACATCTGTCGGTGCGGCACCTATCTGCGCATTCGCGCCGCTATCAAGACGGCGTCTTCCAACATGGGATAAGTCGCCTTCTGGACGGGGATCAGATCCTATTCATTTCGACGAGAGCACACCGTGGCACGGATCAAGACATCGATGAATCGGAGGTCTTTCCTGAAGGCTTCCGCTCTGGCGGGCGGCGGCATGGTGTTGGGGTTCAACTGGGTGGCCGGGTGCGCGCCGGCGTCGTCTCACCTCCAGGGCGCTGCGGGGCAGTGGTTCGACATCAACGCCTTCCTGAAGATCGCCGACACCGGAATGGTGACGATTATGTCGCCGAATCCAGAAATCGGACAGAACGTCAAGACGGCCATGCCCATGATCGTGGCTGAGGAACTCGACTGCGCCTGGAAGGACGTCGTGGTCGAGCAGGCAGGCCTGGACACGAATAGGTATACGCGCCAGCTTGCGGGCGGCAGTCAGTCCATCCGTCAGGGCTGGCCGGGGCTCCGCATGGCGGGCGCGACCGCCCGGAGGATGCTCCTGGAAGCAGCCGCGAATCGGATGGGCGTTCCCGTATCGGAGCTGGACGCGGAAGAAGGAGTCATACGCCATGCCGCGAGCGGCCGGACCCTGGGATACGGCGAGGTGGCGTCTGAGGCGGCCGAAGTGGAGGTGCCCGACGAAGTGGACCTGAAAGATCCGTCGGACTTCAAGATTATAGGTACCCCTACGAAGAACGTGGATGCCTCCGCGATCGTGCAGGGCAAGCCGCTATTCGGGATCGACGTGCACCGCGAAGGCATGCTGATTGCGATGATCGAGCATCCGCCTGCCTTCGGCATGACGATCAGGTCGCTCGATGCCGAAGAAGCTCGCAGCATGCCCGGTATCCGCGACGTGTTTACCATCGATGCGGCACCGGAAGGATTCGACCGGCAGTGGTCGGACGTCAATGCCTTCCCCCAGCTGGTGGTCGTGCTGGGGAGATCCACGTGGGAAGTGATGAAGGCAAAGCAGGCCCTGAACGTGGAATGGGAGACAGAGTCTCCTCTGGAGAGCAGCGCGGATCACGCGCGCGGGCTGGCCGAGCTGATCGAAGCGGGGACGACCGAACCGGCCCGGCGGGACGGGAATCCGGAAGAGGCCTTCCGCGCGGCGGCAACGGTGATCGAGCGGACGTATACCGCGCCCTTCCTGGCGCACAATACGATGGAGCCGATGAACTTCTTCGCGCACGTAAAGGAAGACTCGGCCGAATTACTGGGCCCCATCCAGACGCCCGAATCTCTGCGTACGTCCGTCGCCAGTGTGCTGGGGCTTTCCGAAGAGCGCGTCAGCATCGACATGACCCGCATGGGCGGGGGCTTCGGACGACGGCTCTACGGCAATTTCGGCGTAGAAACGGCTCTCATCTCCCAAAAGGCGCAGGCGCCGGTCAAGCTCGTCTATACGCGCGAAGACGACATGACGCAGGGTACCTACAGGCCGGCGTACCGCGTGAGGTACCGCGCCGCGCTGAATGCGGACGGCGAGCTGACCGCCTTTCATGTGCGGGCAGCCGGCGTGCATGAAGGCCCTGCCTTTCCCGACCGGTTTCCGGCCGGCGCCGTGGAGAACTACCTGGCCGAGAACCTGTCGCTCGATTCGAATATATCGACGGGCGCGTGGCGAGCACCGCGGTCGAACTTCATCGCGGGTGCCGAACAGTCGTTTCTCGACGAAGTGGCCGAGGCGGCAGGCAAAGACCCGATCGACTTCCGCCTGGAGCTCTTCGAGCGCGCCATTTCCGATCCGGTCGGTGACGAGTACGACTACGACGCGCAGCGCTATGCCGGGGTCCTGCGCCTGGTGCGCCGGGAATCCGGATGGGATACTCCGGCGCCGGGCGTCTTCCGGGGGGTTTCCGCGTATTACTGCCATAACTCGTACGTGGCGCAGATCGCCGACGTGATCGTCGATGCCGGTGAACCGAACGTGCAGAAGGTGTGGTGCGTCGTGGACTGCGGGATCGTGGTGAATCCGGAAGGGGCCCGAAATCAGGTGGAGGGCGGCATCATCGACGGGATCGGCCACGCGATGTACGGCGGTCTCTCTTTCACGGACGGCCGACCCGATCAGAACAACTTCGACGGCTATCGCCTGATCCGCTGCAGCGAGGCGCCGCGTGCGGTCGAGACGTTCTTCGTCGATAACGGCATCGATCCCACCGGGCTGGGTGAGCCGTCGCTGCCGCCCGTCTCCGCCGCCGTCGCGAACGCGCTGGCAAGAGCGACCGGACAGCGCTTCTACGACCAGCCTTTCGTCAACACGCTCGAGACGATCGAGCTGGAAGCCGCCACGGGGTGAGCACGGCGTAATCCTGTTCTGCGGCGCTCGGCTCCCGTCACCGGTGTCGACGCCGCTCCTCGAGCAGCGGTCCCGGCGGCGCTTTTCGACGGGCGCCTCGGCTGTCGCTTTCCGACCAGCGTCCCGGCCGAGGCTTTTCGACCGCTCGGTGCTGCTCGGCGCCTCCATCGCACTCGCCGGCCGGTGCGCGCCGAGCCGGTTGCTGATTCCCGACTCCGACCGCTGTTCCCTCCCCATCGCAATCGCCGGGCGCTGCCCGCTCCGATCTCGACGGCACGTGCGACCGTCCCGTTCTTGCCGCCGCGGATAGGCCGTCATTGTCGCTGCCGACGAGCCGTTCCGCCCCACCGCGCGCCGTTAATGTGAATAACTCTGTGCATAGAATGTGGGTGTTCGTGCGATTGACAATAACGGTCATTAGTCCATACTTTTTCCGGGCTGGCAGCGAACAAAATCCATTTTCCCTCCTAAGAGGAATATGCAGACGAGGATTCGCGCGCTGTGGATAAAAACCGCTTGCATAACGGTGCTCTGGTCGATTAATTGATCATCACGCTGGCCGTCCCAGGGAAACGTTTTTCGCCGGACCGGGTGGTAAGCCGTTACTTGCCCGGTGCCCGGCCCGGATGCGCCACCGGGGACTGTGCGCAGCCGGCTCCGTCGAAGTCGGCTCGGTGGATGCCGGCGTCCGGGAGCCCCTTTCGACGGCGACGTGTTAC
>CAZXHQ010000418.1:0-3821 GCA_964640145.1 uncultured Rhodothermales bacterium
CACCTTGCTCAAGCTTGTTCGCCTGCTCAACGACACGGAGACGCGCCGCGGGCTCAATGCCATGCTGGTTCTGCTGCAGTCCGTAGGCCGACGCGTGCACGAATCCGGACAACAAGAGTGACCGGTGGGACAGCCCCCGACAGCCGAGGTGAACCGTATGGCACAGCGTCGAATCCGCACAGAAGAAGTGATCCCCATGGGACAGCATCAGCTTCTGAACGCCCACGTCGACGAGCGCGTCGTGGATGTCCCGGTACGTCGGGCGGGGCGTGGAGGCACGCACCAGGACGTCGACCGACTCGCCGTCGAGGAGCCGCTCGAAATCCGGCTCAGATACGAGATCGACGGATCGGAGAAAAACATTGCCGTGACGATGCGCACGCCGGGTCGGGACGTCGAGCTGGCCGTCGGCTTTCTGCACGGCGAAGGTATTGTAAGAAGGAAGGAGGATTTGGATGCAGCCTGGACCGGCGCATCCTGCGCGAGTGGAAAGCGTAACGTCGTAACGATCGGTCTCGCCGAGGGCGTCGAGTTCGACGCGAGTCGCCTCGACCGAAGCTTCTACACGACGTCCAGCTGCGGCGTGTGCGGCAAGACGTCGATCGCCGCCATCGCGACCAATGGCGCGGCGCGCCTCGATCCAACCCGCCCGGCCATCGCGTGCAACGTACTGCACGGCCTTCCAGGCGCGCTTCGCGCGTCGCAGGCGGTCTTTGAGCAGACAGGGGGCCTTCATGCGGCGGCCCTTTTCGATGCCTCCGGAACGATGCTTTCAGTGCGGGAGGATGTCGGTCGCCACAACGCCCTGGACAAGCTGGTCGGCGCGAGCTTTCTCGCCGGTGAACTGCCCCTCTCCGAATCGATTCTCCTCGTCAGTGGCCGCGCCAGCTTCGAGCTCGTCCAGAAGGCCGTCATGGCCGGCATCCCCATCATGGCCGCCGTTGGCGCGCCGTCGAGTCTGGCCGTGGATCTGGCGGCCTCCTACGGGATGACCTTGGCAGGCTTCGTGCGCGACGGCCGGTTCAACCTCTACGCGGGGGTGGAGCGAGTGAGTGCCGGATAGGACGGGCGCGGGAACGCGGGATGCCCACCAGCGCTGTGGAAGTCGACGAGCCCGTATTCGCCATCTCGCAATAGGAAGTGCGCAGAACGTCGTGAACCACGCCGGGACACGGTCGACGTGTGGTGCCGAACGTGTGCCGCCGGCTGCTGACGACCCTTCGTCGTCGCAAACCGGGCAGCGCCAGAGGATGTCGAGGCCCGGCGCAGAGATCTCCGACCCGGAAGCTCACCGCGGTTCGTCAGGGTCGAACGCCGGATCCGGCGCGAAATACTTGTCGATCACCCAGTCCGGCTGCCACCGATCGACCTCCCGCCGGATTTCCCCATAGTCGAACTCGAAAGGGATCGGATCGCCCGGCTGCACGGGCTCGTTCCCGCGGAGCACCGCGCCGGGGGCCAGCGGATCATCCGCCCTCGTCTGCTCGCGCCGGAGCATCTCCTCCATGCGCGAACGCACGGCGGCATGCTCGGGATCATCCGCCAGATTGTTCAGCTCGTACGGATCGCGCTGCAGATCGAACAGCTGCGCGTGCCCGGTTCGAGGATACGAGATCAGCTTCCACTGGCCATCGCGCACGCTGCGGATGTCGTTCGTGTAGGCGGTAAACATCGCCGAACGCACCGCATCCCGATCCCCCCGCCAGAGGCCGGACAGGCTCCGACCGTCCATCCCCTCCAGACCGTCGACGCCGGTAAGCTCGATGATCGTCGGCGCGACGTCGTAGAGGTAGACGAGTGCATCGCTTTCGCCGCGCGGTACCCGTGGACCCGCCACGATGAGCGGAACGCGCGTGCTGTGCTCGTAGAGGCTCTGCTTGCCCAGCAGTCCATGCGAGCCGAGCGCCAGGCCGTTGTCTCCCGCCACGACGACGTACGTGTTCTCGTCAAAACCGTGGCGCAGCAGCGCCTGCAGGATCCGCCCGATCTCCGCGTCCATGTGCGACACGAGCCCGTAGTACTCGCTGATCTGCGACCGGACGACGTCCGTCGTGCGCGGCCAGGGCGCGAGGTGCTCGTCGCGCACGGTCATCGTAGCCGGACCGATGTTGAAGGGATGCACCGGCATGTAGTCGGCCGGCAGCGGCACGCCCGTCTCGGAATACGCCGAGCGGTACTCCTCCGGCGGCGTGCGCGGATCGTGCGGAGCGGTGAAGGCGACGTAGGCGAAGAAGGGCCGGTCCGTCTCCGCCGCCGCATACCGGTCGATGAAGTCGATGGTCGCGTCGGCGAACAGCGTCGTCGAGAAGCCTGCCGAATCGATCTCCGTGAAGGTGCCGTCGGCGAGCAGATCGTTGACGGGCACGTTCGTGTGGTCCGACATCCCCCCGAACATGATGCGCCGTCCTTCTTCGAATGACTTTGCGAAGGACGGGCGGCCGTTGTGCCACTTGCCGGTTCCGAACGTCCGGTAGCCGGCGGCCTGCAGCTGCTGCGGAAAGGTCCGGAGCGTGTCGAGGTTGTCGTAGACGTGAAACAGGCTGCGCCCGGTCATGAGCATGGCCCGGCTCGGCGCGCACACGGCGCCGTGGTGCCCGCCCATGACGTACGCGTTCCGAAAGCGAAATCCGGCGCCGGTCAGGCTGTCGAGTACCGGCGTCCGGATGTACGGATTCCCCGCGGCTCCGAGCGCGTCGGCACGCTGATCGTCGGTGAAGATCAGCAGTACGTTGGGATGCTCCTGGCCGTCGGGGTCGGGAGCCGCATCCGACGGCGGCCGGCCCAATCCGCCTAGAAGAAGCATGCAGACCGAGATGGAAATCGCACGGATCATATGAACCGTTATTACGCAACTGGACGCGCTTCCGCAAGTGCCGCGGGACCGATCACGCCTGCGGCACCGCGAGCCGCAGACGTGAAATCGCCGGGACCTTCCTCGCGCAGGAATTTACCATGGTCCAGCGACCGACGAGGGCCAAGGAGAAGATCCGGCAGGCGGGGATTCCGTTTCGCGTGCCTGCACGACTCGACCTCCCCGAACGGCTCGACGCCGTGCTGGCGGTGACCTATCTCGTATTCACGGAGGGCTTCGCACCGACGGGGCAACTGGAGCTGATCCGGGATGATCTACGTGGAGAGGCCAGCCGGCTGTGCCGCCTGCTCGACGAGCGCCTGCCGGAGCATGCGGCGGTGGAGGCACCGCTTGCGAACCAGCGCACCAATCGCGACATTTCGTGTAGCAGTTCTCGGCGCACGAGTGTCGTTTCCTACGACGCGCCTCCTACTCTAGAGCAACCGCGGCTGAACGGAAGGTGGCACCCATGGCGATCCGCTTTCAACTCAACGGAGAGAACGTCTCCGTAGATGCTTCCGACGACATCCCGCTTCTCTGGGTGCTCCGCGAGCACCTGCGCCTTACCGGGACGAAGTTCGGATGCGGTGTGGGAGCATGCGGCGCCTGCACGGTCCACGTCGACGATGCGCCCGCGCGGGCCTGCATGCTTCCGATCTCGAGCGTCGAAGGGAGAGCCGTCACGACCATAGAAGGATTGTCCTCCGACCGGAGCCACCCGCTCCAGAAGGCCTGGATCGAAGAGCAGGTGCCGCAGTGCGGTTACTGCCAGTCCGGGCAGATCATGCAGGCGGCGGCGCTGCTCGAGCAGAACGCCTCGCCGACGCGGGAGGAAATTGTGAGTCACATGGACGCCGTAATCTGTAGATGCGGCACCTACAAGCGAATTCTGAGAGCCGTCGAACGCGCCGTAAAGGAGGGTTGAGCCATGCAAACGAGCGAAACGACGAGACGTGACGGCGCAGGATAT
>CAZXHQ010000419.1:0-3815 GCA_964640145.1 uncultured Rhodothermales bacterium
TCGTCCGCCAATGCAAGCCGGATGACGGACGCGTCGTCCGGCGTGGCCAGCTCGACGAGCGCCTCCAGGGCTGCGCGCCGCACGTCGGCCGACGTGTCCGCGCGCAGCCGTTCCGTGAGCGCTTCGGCGGCACCTTCCATGCGGAGCCGCGCGGCGGCGACGGCGGCAGCCCGGCGAACCGGCACCGGCGCTTCGGCCAGCAAGGGCTCGATGATGCGCGCGGCCTCTTCGCGGGCCACGCTCGTGTCCCGCTCCGTCGGTCCGAGATATGCGCCGTCTACCCGGTCGAGCACGGACGGGGAGGGCCACACCCCCAGCACCGAAACCGCTTCGGCGCGCATCGTATCGGGCGCATCCGCGCGCAGGGCGTAGTCGGCCATGCGGCCCGCCGCCGCGGCCGATCCGACGCGGAGGTTGGCGCTGATCACGCGCCGCACGAGCGCCTCGTCGGCGTGGGGGGTCGACGCCAGTAGTGCGGCCAGGTCGGGCAGCGCGCCTTCGATTCCCCCGTCGTCGTTGATCGCCCGTGCGGCTTCCGTGACCACGGACTCGCTGCGGTCGGACAGGAACTCGGCGACCCCCTCATGCTTGAGACGCCGCAGCGCGACTACGGCCGCCGTGCGCACGGCTTCGGAGGAGTGATCGGCGAGGCCGGCGACCGCCTCCGGATCATCCATCCGCGCCAGCGCGAGCGAGCCGGCGTGGCGGAGGTAGACGTCCTCGCCTGCATTCTCCTCGAGCATCGCGACGACGGCGTCGAAAGCAGACCGATCCGCCAGGCGTCCCACCGCCTGCGCCGCGAAGAAGCGTACCCGATCCGACTCGTCCCGCAAGAGCGGCACCAGCGCTTCGGCAGCCGGTTCGAAGCGCACGTCCCCGAGCACGCGCGCGGCTTGCGCACGCACCTCGGCGTCCGCATCCCCCAGAAAATCGATAAGCACCTCGGCCGCCTCGACGTCCCGCAGGGCGAGCTGCCAGATGCCCCAGATTCCGTGAAGGCGGGCCAGCAGGTGGTCGCTCTCTCCGGCTGCGCGAAGCAGCGTCTCCTCGTCGGTGCGCCGCGCCAGCTCGAACTGCGCCTTTCGACGCACGCGCAGATCGGCATCATGCAGGCGGTCGTAGAGCTCGTCGGTCGATGCCGCCCTGTAATCGGCCGTGAGGAGCTCCCGGGTCCGATTCCGAACCTCGGCGTCCGGTTCGTCGACGTCCAGCTTCCAGATGCGTCCCGTCCCTTTTGAACGCCATCCCTCGATCCAGTCGGCCAGGTAGAGGGCGCCGTCCGGACCGAAGCCCAGACCGACGGTAAGGACGCCGCTCACCACCACGTCCTCCCCGGCGAGCTCGAAGCCCGCCCCGCTCGGCTCGAGCCGGAAGGCGTGCACGTTGGTCCTGGACGATGATCCGGTGTACTCCGAGATGAAGAAGCGGCCGGTCCACGCCTCGCTGAGCGCCGTGCCGGGGTTGTAGGCCATGCCGGCCGGGCCGCTGTGGTAGTTGGAGATCGGTGGCGTGATGTAGGAGGCCTGCCCTTCGAAGTGGGGTTTGAAGAGCTCCTCATCCATCCAGACTTTGTACTCGTTGTTCTTCTCGTCCGTGTACTTGCCGAACTGCCAGTTCACGCGCCAACCGCTGTCGGATCCGTCGACGATGTAGACGATGCGCTCCATCTCGCCGGGATGATCGCCGTCGTTGTCTACGCTGATCAGATTGCCGTGCTCGTCGAAGTCGAACTCATGCGTGTTGCGGAGTCCCCGCGCGAAGACTTCGAATCCGGACCCGTCGGGAAACGAGCGCAGGATCGCTCCCTGGTGAGGGTATGCATGCCGCGAGCCGTCGGGCGCTGTGACGTTAAACCCCATGTCGCCGACTCCCCAGTAGATCCGGCCCTCCGGACCGACCGTCACGCCGGACGTGCCGTGGCCGTTGAAACCCGGGTGGATGTTGTAGCCCCAGCTCACGGTGGATCCTTCTGCCGCTCGGTCTCCGAGCGCCTCGTCGAGGCGGTACAGCCCCGGCGCCGCCGACAGATAGATGTTTCCTTCATGGATCTCGATGCCGCCCAGTAGATCGTGCACGACCGAATTGAAGCCCCGCGCGACGACGTCCGACCGGTCGGCGATTCCGTCCCCGTCGGTATCCGTGATGCGATAGAGCCGGTCCTCGTTGACCGTGAGATCGCGCCAGTCTCGGGACCCGTCCTCGTTGTAGTCGGGCAGCCACGGATTCTCTGCGCTCCGCTCGGGGGCCAGCTCCCGCTTCAGGAAACGCTCGTGGTCCTGGACCGACTCCATCGCGAGCGCGTCGTGGGTCCACTCCATGTGACCCCGGATGTCCAGGAGCCCGCCGGTTCGGCTCGATACGGTGACGTACAGATTCCCGTCATCCGCCACATCGAGCGCAATCGGATCCTCGAGAAGATCCTCGGTCGCCCACAGCGTCAACTCGAGGCCCGAGGCCGCCTGCGCCTCGACGGAGGAGGCGATCTCCCCGGCCAGGGCGGCGGCCTGCTCCGGCTCGAGCTCGCGGTGTACCTCGCTTGAAATCGTGAAGGGAAGCGTGTCGGGAGCCGCCGGCAGGCGCGCTTCAGGCGGCACGCGGTCGCAGGCGGCGACGAAAAGGATGACGGCTACGACGGAAAAACGAAGGTGGCGGTCAAACATCGGAGGGTTGATTATGAATTTGCCGACTTTAAAACGCGGATCCCCGGTGCGCCTGTCAGGGGAGTACGGTCGACGACGGATGGGCATGATTCGGACCTCATACGATAGCAAATAGGCGCGTGCAAAGCCACCCCCGCTCCGGACGCGTCGGGCTTCCGGGCCGCTGCACACGCTTTCGCGGATGCGATCTCATCGCCTGCCCCTTCCGGCCGGCGCGGTCACACGAACCGGACAAGTGTAATCCTTTGCCGAGAGGCGCTCGGCTGGACGAACCGTCGGGTAGGGCAGGGCATTGCTGACCTGCACGCCTTGCCGACGCGGACCTCCTCCGGACCATACCACGAGACGGCGCTCCGACATGCCCACCGCAAAGGATTTCCTCCCCGACAGCCTGAATCTAAAGGCCCTGCAGGAGGCCTCCCGCACCTGCAAAGGCTGCAATCTCTATAAGAATGCAACGCAGACCGTCTTCGGGAAGGCCTCGTTCGCTCCCGCCTCATGCTCGTCGGCGAGCAGCCGGGCGACAAAGAGGACGAGCAGGGAAAGCCGTTCGTCGGGCCGGCCGGACGCCTGCTCGACGATGCGCTCGTCGAAGCCGGCATCGACCGCGACGACGCCTACGTGACGAATGTCGTCAAGCACTTCAAGTGGAAGCCCAGCGGCAAACGCCGGCTCCACGATAAACCCAATCGAACGGAGATTGCCTCGTGCTTTCCCTGGCTGGAGGCCGAGCTCGACGTCATCGAGCCCCATGTGCTCATCTGCCTCGGAGCGACCGCCGCGCAGGCGCTTCTCGGCAGCAGCTTTCGAGTGACGAAGCAGCGCGGAATGTTCGTGGAATCGGAGTTTGCTACATGGGTCATGGCGACGGTGCACCCCTCATACGTGCTGCGACAGCGAACCGACTCCGATCGAAGGCGGGCCTATGAGGAGCTCGTGGATGACTTCAGAATGGCCGCCGAAGCGCTCAACGGACGATCCTGACCAGACCGGCTGATCGATGCCGGCGCGCGCAACTCAACCAGCGCACCGCAGCCCCCACCCACGCGCTGCAGCCACGCGTCGGCGAGTCTCCCCGGAAGAGGCCGGCGATTTTGCACGCCCCGGTCGCTACAATCTCGGCGTGCGGTACACGCAGACGGGCTCGTCGCCCTC
>CAZXHQ010000420.1:0-3784 GCA_964640145.1 uncultured Rhodothermales bacterium
ATACAAAGGTACCGACTAAGACGTTCGCACCCCTACGTGCATCATTTCATACAAGACGGGCACGTACTATGAGGGTCGATGCGCGTGCTTCGCCTGGCGCGCCGACGCATCAAAGCGGAGCGATGGCGAGGAGGCGCAACGGCGCGGAGCGCGATGCAGCGGCTCTCACGTGCTGCCGATCGGCGACGGTCGCTCGCCGACGCCCCGTGGCGTACGGTTCACGAACCGTGCGTAACGCTCTTGTGAGTGCCGCATCCACGAAGAGCCCACGCGGGTTGATGGTAACCATCTATTGGATTCCATAAATAGACGGCCGCCGCACGTATGGAACGCAGCGATTCTAACGACTTACGCAACCCGTCCCACTGGGATGATATTGCCACCCGAACGGGGTCGATCCTGGATGTACGCGCTGAGATGGAGCGGCGGCGGAAGCCCTCGTCTCTCGCGATCGAGCGCGTCGTGTCGGCCCTCACGGTTCCCGCCGCCTTCCTGGGAATGGCCGTCTTCAGCGTGATCTGGGTTGTGGCAAACACACCTGTGATGCCCTGGGGCCCGTGGGACCCGTATCCCTACATGTTGCTTGCTACGCTGGCGTCGGTAGCCGCCCCTCTCCTGTCCGTCCTGATCCTCATGCACCAGGAGCGGGATCAGCGCATCGCGGAGCTGCGCGAAGAAACCCAGCTGCAGGTGGAGCTGCATAGCGAGCTTCAGCTCACCATGACGCTCCGTCTCATCGACGAGCTTCGAAGAGGCCTCCGCGTCGAGACGGAGCAAGATGAACAGCTTCTCACCGTACTCCAGGAAACACTGGATCCGAAGACACTGATGGACAACCTCCGCAAGGAGCTCGAGACGGAGTAGAAGCGAACAGACGCGCACCGCTGCAACCCCACTATGAAACGGCCATGACTCAGCCAGACCACGACGATCGACCATCGCTCAGGAAGGCGCTCCCCTCCTTCAGGCGTGAGATGATCGGGGGCATGGTAGCCGGCATGATCTTTCTGGTCGGTACGATCTCCGTCGGAAGCGTGAGCGGCGTTGAGGCAAAGAGCCTCCTGGAATCCATGCTCCCGACGGCGCGCTTTCTCTACTCCGGGATCATCACGGCGTCCGCCACGATCCTGGCCCTCATGCTCACGCTCCTCAGTCTGAGCATCAATACGACGAGCGAGCTGGATTCGAGCCACTATCGGCGCGTGCGGAAGATTGCGGGAATCGACACGATCACGTTCGTGCTCGCCATGACCATGCTCGTCTTCCTCGTCGTACCGCTCGAAGAACCGACGAGCCTCGTGCCCCACTGGTACGAGATTTTCTACTACGTAACGATCGGCGGCTCGTCGCTGCTGGGCGGCCTTCTGGTGGCCGTCGTGCTGATGCTCTACAGCACGGTTCGAGACATAATCGCCATCTTCGGGTTCGGCAGGGAGGATCACCCGCTCGTCGCCGACGAGGATGCCTAGAAGTTCGGGAGACGGCGGCGAGGTGATCTCCGACGACCAGCGTGTTCACGGCTGCGGGCGCCGCGCTCCGAAAGGCTCCTTGATCCATATCCCGGCGGCATCTATCTTTACGTCTTCAGCGCCGCCTCGATATCAAGAACCGGTTCGATCTTCCGAAACCAACATCCGACGCCGAGCAACCGTGCACGCCCACCGCGTACTATGTTGTTGTTGCTGTTCCAGCGCCCGCGCGCTGCGCCTGCCTGTGGGATGGGCTTGCCATGTAATGAGCAGCCCTTAGCCTCGGATCGAGACACGTGAGTCTGAACTCCGAAAGCCCACTTGCCCGCGCGGCAGGCGGGCTTTTTTGTATGCCCGGTTTCGTATTCGCACGTACGCTTCCAACACGGATCTCCTGACCGTCATGCCGACCTGGAAAGACGCACTTCTAGAGGACATGCCCGACGATCTCTCGCACGAGATCGATATCTTCGAAGGCCAGATGGAGCTCATGCGCCAGGGTAAGCTGGACGAGCGCGTCTTCGCCGAGACGCGCCTTCGTCGCGGCATCTACGGCCAGCGCTATGACAACGGCCAGCGACACGATGGGCTCAAGAATCGGGCGCTGAACTATCCGCAGGAGCACATCAAGGGTCCGGATACGATGTGGGATGCGCCGGGGATGATGCGCATCAAAATCCCCTTCGGCGAGGTGACCCCCGAGCAGATGGAGGTGCTGGCGCAGGTGGCGGATGAATATTCCGACGGGATCCTTCACGTCACGACCCGGCAGGACATCCAGCTCCACTACGTGCACATCGAAGACACGCCTGACCTGATGCGGCGACTGGCTTCGGTCGGAATCACAACCCGCGAGGCGTGCGGCAACGTGGTGCGCAACGTGACCTGCTGTCAATTCGCCGGCGTCTGTCGGACCGAACCCTTCGACGTCACGCCCTATGCGCATGCGATGGCGTATTTCCTCCTGGGGCACGATGACGCACAGGACTTCGGACGCAAGTTCAAAGTGGCCTTCTCGGGCTGCGAAGGGTCGGCCTGCGGGCTTGCACGCATGCACGACCTGGGACTCGTGGCGCAGACGCGAGAGATCGACGGGACGGTCGAGCGCGGATTCACCGTGTTCGTGGGCGGCGGCCTCGGAGCGATACCTTACCAGGCAAAGATCCTGGATGAGTTCGTCTCCGAACGGGAGATTCTGCCCGTCGCACAGGCGATGTGCCGCATCTTCGCGCGCCTGGGAGAGAAAAAGAACCGCAACCGCGCGCGCATCAAATTCCTGGTCGACAAGCTCGGCATCGAAGCATTTCGCCGCATGGTGTTTGAGGAGCGGGAGAAGCTGCCGCACGATGACCGGTGGACGTCCTACCTCGACGATCTGCCTCACAACCGTGAGACGCCGCTCCACGCGCCGGTCCTGCTGAACGGGCAGGATCGGCCGGCGGGCTTCGACGACTGGTTCGCAACGAACGTATATCGGCAGCGGCAGCCCGGCTACGTCGTGGCGACGATCAATCTGCCGCTCGGCGACATCACGTCGGCCCAGCTCGTCGCGCTGGCGGACGTGGCCCGGAAGCACTCGGGCCGGAACCTGCGCCTGAGCGTCGAGCAGAACGTCGTGGTGCGCTGGGTGGCCGAAGGCGACCTGCCGGCGCTGTATCGGGACCTGAAAGCGATCGGCCTGGCCGAGCCGGGCGCCGGGACGATCGTCGACCTGACGGCGTGCCCGGGTACGGATACGTGCAAACTGGGCATCGCGTCCTCGCGCGGTCTCGCCGGTGAGCTGCTCACGCGCCTGACCGCCAGAAGCGCCGCGCTGCCGGATGCGATCAAGGACCTCAAGATCAAGATCAGCGGCTGCTTCAACTCCTGCGGTCAGCACCACGTCGCCGACATCGGCTTCTATGGCAACAGCCGAAAGGTCGGCAACTACAAGGTTCCGTTCTTCCAGGTCGTCCTCGGGGGCGAGTGGGAGAAGAACGCGGGCACGTATGGACTCGCCATGGGCAGCGTCCCGTCCAAGTCCATCCCCGACGTACTCGACGTCATCACCGAGCGCTTCGTCGAAGAACGCGACCGCGGCGAGAAGTTCAGGGACTGGGTGGGCCGCCTCGGAAAGCGCGGCGTCCGGGACATCCTCGAGCCGTTCATGGTCAACCCCGTCTACGAGAAGAATCCGGATTTTTTCTCGGACTGGAGCGATCCGCGCATCTTCACGCTCGACGACCTGGGCGTGGGGGAGTGCGCCGGCGAGGTGGTTTCGCTGTTCTCGATGGAGGTCGCGAAGGCCGAGTCCCAGAACTTCGAGGCACAGGTTG
>CAZXHQ010000421.1:0-3779 GCA_964640145.1 uncultured Rhodothermales bacterium
CGGCCTCCGCGCTGAAACACATTCGGCCGTACCGGCTATCTTGAGACACCACATCGCACGGTCGATGGTGATTTTGACGAAATCCATGTTGTATAAGCGCGTACTGATAACCGGAGCGAACGGCCTCCTTGGTCAGGAGCTCGTGCAACTCATGAGCCGGTACCCGGAGTACGACGTCCTGGCGACGGCGCGCGACGGCACGCCGCGCTTCGACGGCGGCTCCTGCGGATACGCACCGCTCGACATCACCTCCGTCGACGACGTGAGGAACGTCTTCCAGGACTTCACGCCGACCGTCGTCGTCAACTGCGCCGCTCAAACGCAGGTCGACGACTGCGAGACGAATCGCGAGGCGTGCTGGAAGGTGAACGCGGACGCCGTGGAGCATCTGGCTCGCCAGTGTCACCATGTCGGTGCGCATTTCATCCAGGTCTCGACCGATTTCGTCTTCAACGGGGAGGACGGCCCCTATCGCGAAGATGCGCGGCCCGATCCGGTGAACTTCTATGGGAAGTCGAAGCAAGCGGGAGAGAATGCCGCACGCGGCGCCGGACTCGACAAGTGGTCTATCGCGCGCACCGTTCTGGTCTACGGCACCGGCAACGAGCTGCCCCGCTCCAACTTCGCGCTCTGGGTCATCGACAAGCTCTCCGCAGGAGAGCCGATACGTGTCGTGACGGATCAGTTCCGGACGCCAACGTACGCTCCCGATCTCGCCGCCGGCATCGAGCGCATCGCGCGCTACGGTAAGAGCGGCGTATTCCACGTCTCGGGGCGCGAGCTGGTCTCCGTGTTTGAGTTCGCGAAGACCGTCGCGGACGTCTTCGATCTCGACAAGGGTCTCATCCAGCCCACCGACGGTACGGAGTTCCGGCAGACAGCCGAGCGCCCGCCCAGGACCGGCTTCATCATCCTCAAGGCGGAAACCGAATTGGGTTACAAGCCGCGTACCATGACGACGGCGCTCCGCCACCTCGGCTCCCGGCTCGGCCTGCCTGTCACGGCGTCCTGAGCGCCTGCCGCAGCTTCCGCAACCTGCCACCTGCCCCCGAGCTCGTGATCAATCCCCATCTCCTCCGCGAGGACCCCGATCGACTGCGCAAAGCCATCCGCGACAAGGGCCTCGACGACCCCGCGATCGTCGATCGGCTCCAGGAGCTGGACGAGCGGCGGCGCAAGACCCTCACCGAACTGCAGGAAGCGCAGGCGCGGTCCAACGCCATCTCGAAGAAGATCGGCGAGTACATGCGCAGCGGTCGCAAAGCGGAGGCACGGGAACTGATCGACGCCTCCTCGACGCTAAAGGGCCGCATCAAGGAGCTCGAAGAAGCCGCGCGCCAGGTCGAGGACGACCTCGACCGCGGCATGCTCGATCTGCCGAATATTCCACATCCCAGCGTGCCGGTCGGGCAAACGCCCGACGACAACCAGGTCGTCGCCGAGCACGGCCGTCTGCCGTCGTTCGAATTTGCGCCGGAGGCCCACTGGGATCTAGCCGAACGGCACCGCCTGATCGACTTCGAGCGCGGCGCCAAGGTGTCCGGCGGCGGCTTCCCATTCTACGTCGGTAAAGGCGCGCGTCTGCAGCGCGCGCTCATCAGCTTCTTTCTGGACCTGGCCGTCGAGGAGGGCGGCTACACCGAGCTTCAGGCTCCGCTTCTCGTTAACGCGGACAGCGCTCGGGGCACGGGGCAGCTTCCGGACAAGGAAGATCTCATGTACGAAGCCGAGCGCGATGGGCTCTTTCTGATTCCGACGGCCGAAGTGCCCGTGACGAACCTCTTCCGGGACGAGATCCTCGAGGGCGACCGCCTGCCGCTGAAGTACGCCGGATACACGCCCTGCTTCCGCCGCGAAGCCGGATCGCACGGAAAGGACGTACGCGGTCTGAACCGGCTCCATCAGTTCGACAAGGTGGAGCTCGTCCGCTTCGTGCATCCGGATACGAGCTACGATGCTCTGGAAGAACTGCGGGAGGACGCCGAGCGTCCCCTGATTGCTCTCGGACTTCCGTACCGCGTCCTGCTGATGTGCACGGGCGATATGGGATTTACGCAAAGCAAGAAATACGACCTGGAAGTCTGGAGCGCAGGTCAGGAGCGATGGCTGGAAGTCTCCTCGATTTCCAACTTCGAAGCCTTTCAGGCACGGCGTATGCAGATCCGCTTCCGTGCGGACAGCGGAAGGAAGCCCGTGCTCGTGCACACCTTGAACGGCTCCGGCCTGGCGCTGCCACGGGTCGTAGCGGCCCTCCTGGAGCATTATCAGCAAGCCGACGGGACGATCCTCATCCCGGAAGCGCTTCGGCCCTACACGGGCTTCGAGCGAATCCGGTAGCCGCGGTGGTCAGTCGAAACGATCGCGCAGAGCGGCTTCGGCGGCGTGATATCCGCACATACCATGCACGCCGCCACCGGGCGGCGTCGACGACGAGCAGAGATACACGCCCTCGATGGGCGTTCGGTAGGGAACCGGCGTAGGTACGGGCCTTGCAATCAGCTGCCGCAACGCGGCGCTGCCGCCGTTAATGTCGCCCCCGATCAGGTTTGCGTTATGGCGCTCCAAATCGACCGTGTTCATCACGCGGCGCTCGAGTACGCAATCCCGAAATCCCGGCGCGAACCGTTCGATCTGCGACTCGATGCGATGGGTCATGTCCACGGTAGAGCCCGACGGCACGTGGCAGTACGCCCACAGCGTGTGCTTGCCGGCAGGAGCGCGGGTGCCGTCGAAACGGCTGTGCTCGGCGAGAAGCACATAGGGACGGTCCGGATGCACCCCGTCCGCCACCGCCTGCTCGGAAGCCGCGATCTCATCGAGGGTCCCGCCGACGTGCACGGTCCCTGCGCGGCGGCATGCCTCCGCCGTCCAGGGCACGGGCTCGTCCAGCGCGTAGTCGACCTTGAAGACGCCCGGACCATATTGAAATCGATGCAGCCATCGGGCGTAGGCGGACGGAAGACCGTCCGCCATGTCGAAGAACTGTCGCGTCGTGACGTCCAGCAGAACGGCCCGCGCCGGTGGGAGCTCGTTCAGCTTCTCGACGCGCCTCTCGGTGACGATCTCGCCGCCGAGCTCCTCGAAAAGACGTCCGAGCGCATCGGCGATCGCGCCGGCGCCGCCGCGCGGCATCGGCCAGCCCGCCGCATGGCCCGCGGCGGCGAGCACGAGACCGATCGCCGAGGAGGATACGGCGGCGAGCGAAAGGAGAGAATGCGCGGCGAGGCCGGCAAACAGCGCACGAGCTTCTTCCGTCTCGAACGTCCTCCGGGACAGGACCGCCGCCGGCTGCAGCGCGTGCAGCCCGAACCGGGCCAGCAGGAGCGGATGCTCGGGAATGTGTAGGAGCGGTCGAAGCACGCCGGCCGACAGGTCGTCGAAGCGAGCGGCGAGCGGTTCCATCAGACGCCGGTATGCCGGCCCGTCCGGTCCGAGCCGGCGGCAGGTCTCGTCCAGCGAACGGGCCAGGACGGCGGCACCACCCCCCTCGAGCGGATGGGCCAGCGGGAGGTCCGGGTGAATCCATTCCAGACCGTACGCATCCAGCTTCAGAGTTTTGAAATACGGCGACCCTGCCGCCATCGGGTGGATGGCCGAACAATGATCGTGGATGAAACCGGGCCGCGTCAGCTCAGAAGAGCGGGCGCCGCCGCCGATCTTCGCGTTCGCTTCGACGAGAAGCACGCCGAGCCCCTGCTGGGCCAGCCGCACAGCGGCGCTCAGGCCGTTGGGACCCGCCCCCACGACGACGGCCTCGTATGTCTTATGCCTACTCATCG
>CAZXHQ010000422.1:0-3772 GCA_964640145.1 uncultured Rhodothermales bacterium
GCGGCACGGCTCGCCGAAGCGGACGAGGCACGGGTGGAGACGCCCGACGCCGGAGAGCTGCTGACCGGCGGCGCCTGGAACGACCTCGAGATGCATGCGATCATCCAGCGCGTACGGTCGGCGCGGTCACGACTCGTCCGCGCGCTGTCGGACGTTCCCTTTGATGCGTGGCAGCGAACGGTCGCCATCGACGGAGAGCGTACCGACGTGTTCGGACTCGCCTATGCGATCGTCCGGCGCGACGCAGAATTGCTCCGCGCGGCGGCGCGTCGTCTGCACGAGAGCCGCCTCACGTCGCGCGAGGAGGACCTTCCGAAGTAAGTGTGCGATCGCCCGGCGGCCTGTAACGCCGAGCCGTCCGGATCGACTAACAGGCTGACAACAGGGGTGCAGCTGTATCGCGCTTTGCCTCGCTCCGCCCTCCTCGCCGTAGCTTCGCCACGAGTCCACGGCGCACCTGGTAGCTCGTGGCGTACGTCCGCCGCATTCAAACGCCGCTGTATGCCACCCCCCGCATCCTTGCAGCTCCTCGCCATCGCGTCCCTACGACTCGTCGCTGCGCCTGGCGGCAGGGCACCATCGACATTTTCGGTGGCATGCGCGGACGGACGTCACGAGGCTCTGGCGGAGCACGCGCAGCGATCCTCGCAGCTCGTCGCAGACTCGAAGAAATGACGTCAAAGCTGCGGTGGTTCTCGTCGGTCGAATCGACTTCTTACGGCGCTTGCCAGCTTCTTTACGTCCGGCGCGTGGAGATTTGGTTACGCCGAGCGGAATGAAAGGGCGGAGGTGGTATCTTGGATGGGGTCGGCGAACACGCGTGCATTGAAGAATGCTAGAATAGCAACCCCGACCGTTACGCGCAGGGGATGTCGGGCTAGGTCGTGCGGGGGAATTGCCGTACCTTTACGAATCTGCGAAGCACGCAGACGTGCACGCCTTCCTGTACACGCCTACATGTACACCCCTACATTCAGAACGGAAACGCAGACCCGGAGAAGCCAAGCCTAAAGAGCATCGAGACCTGAGAAGGCAGACTCGTAAAAGTGCGCCCGTGCGGCGGCGGCGTGTACCACTCCTACAGACCCATGCCTGATACGAAGACCTACGAACAGCTGGCCACCGCGTTCCGGCACAAGAACTTCCGTCCGCTTTATTTCTTGTACGGTGAGGAGCGCTACCTGGCCGATGAGTTGCAGGACGTGTTGCTGGCCAACGCCCTGGAGCCGCACGAGCGTGATTTCAATCTCGACATCGTGTACGGGCATGATGCAGAAGCACAGAGCGTCCTTGCGATCTGTGCCTCGTATCCGGTGATGGCCGAGCGGCGGGTCGTGATCGTGCGGGACTTCGAGAAACTGGAGGATAATCGCCTCTTCAAGGACTACGCCGAGCGTCCGAACCCCTCCGCGGTGGTCGTGCTCGTCTGCGGATCGAAGCCGAATTTGTCGGCGCATCCGTACCGGGCGCTTCGCGAGCGCGCCGTGTCGATGGAGTCGAAGAGACTCTACGACCGTCAGATGCCCGGCTGGATCAAGCAGCGCGCGGAGTCCCAGGGATACGACATCACACCCGAAGCGATACGGATGCTGGCCGATTTCGTAGGCTCGAACCTCAGGCGTGCGGCCGGTGAGCTGGACAAGCTGACGACCTTTACGGGCGGACGAGAGACCATTACGCCGGACGACGTCGTCCATGCGAGCGGACAGACGCGAGCGTTCAACGTGTTCGAGCTGCAGCGCGCCATCGGCGAGGGGCGCGGCAGGGACGCATTTCGTATTGCGGAACGGATGTTGCAACAGGCGTCCAACGTGCGAAGCGAGGCGCTGATGATGGTGGCCGTGTTGACCGCTTACTTTACCAAGCTCTGGAAATTGAGTGCGTGCGAGCGCGGAATGTCCGACGGAGCGAAGGCCGGCCGCATCGGCGTGCCGCCGTATTTTGTGAAGGAGTACGTCGCCAGCCTTCGCAGGTACCGGCCGCCGTCGATCGAGGCGGCGTTTTCGGCCCTGCTGGCCGCAGATTATGAGCTGAAAGGGGGATCGAGCCGAAGCGAGCGGCTGGTGATGACCCTCACGCTCCGAAAAATACTCTCAGCGAGCGCATGAGCGCCGTGTGCCACCGTACGCGTGGGGGCTCCGCTCCCCGGTTTGTAGAACAATAGCATCGACGTCCATGCAGAAAGCCAACGGTCTGAAGCGCCGAAAGACGATCCAGAAATCGACCAATCCGAGCACGCGGCATCTCGACGCGCTCAACCAGATGAGCGACGAGGATCTTATGTCGCAGTTTCAGGCTGGTACCGTCGAGGCGTTTGACATTCTGGTAAGCCGCTACAAAGATCCGCTTACCAATTACATCTATCGCTTTCTCGGCGACATGAAGGAATGCGAGGATCTCCTGCAGGAGACTTTTCTGCGCGTGTATCGCAACCGGCATTCCTACCGCCGCATTGCCAAATTCTCCACCTGGCTGTACACGATCGCAGGCAACCTTGCCCGCTCGGAGTATCGTAAGCGGAAGCGCCGGAGATTGTATTCGTTGCAGTCCGTCAATCGGGACGACGAAGAGTACGAAGTGGAGGTCCCCGACGAAACATTCTCTCCAGACAGGCATACCGAGAGTAGAATTCAAGATTTCTACATTCAGGAGGCGCTGAAGCAGATTCCTGAAGAGTTTCGCGAGGTCGTCGTGCTGCGCGACGTGCAGCAGCTCGCGTACGAAGAAATCGCCGAAATTACCGGTCTGCCGATGGGTACCGTCAAGAGCCGAATTAATCGCGGCCGGACGAAACTTCAGTTGCTGCTGAAAGATATTTACTCTGCGCAGGAAGAATGACGCGTCGTCCCACGAGCTGCGACTTCGAAGGGGCCGGTGGTTGTTCGACTGCCGGCCCCTTTTCAGGATCATGGACGTTGGGGGTCTTCGACATCCCTGCTATCCGATGCTGCGGACGTTCCGTTGACGTGAAGTCGAGCTAGTCTGCCTATGTGTGATGGATACCACGCCGCGGATGCGGACGATCATCCGAACCTAGAGGACGAATTTCTCTGCGAGTACGTCGACGGGACCATGGATCCCGTCGTCCGGGAAGTGTTCGAGGAGTACGTCCGGACGGACCCCGACTTGCAGGAGCATATCAAGTGTCTCCGCAACACGCGATTGCTGCTGTGCCGGTACGGCTGCCGCTGCCATGCCCCGCACGATCTTCACGACCGTCTTCGCCGCGAGATCACCTGCGAGCTGGTCAGTGGACGGGTACCGTTTCACATCGTGGTGGCCGACCGGCTGAAGGGCATCGCAACCGTTTCGTCGGCCATGGTCATCCTGCTGTTCGTCGGTTTTCTTGGCGGGGTGAGCGTCATCGAGACGAGTGACGGTCATGCTCCCGTAATGTCCACGGCGGTCATTAGCGTCCAGGATCTAGGACCCGAGACGACGACGTCTTCGGTCGACCGCGAGCCGCGCTCCCCGCTCCAATCTCCACCCCTGTCGCCGAAGGAGCCCCGCGTCCTCGACGCAGCGGAGCCGCTGGTGGTACGCGGGCTCGAGCACGAGCTGCACGGCGGAAGCCGCGCCCCGTATGCCGTCGCCCTCGAGCATTCCTCCGTCTATCCTTGATCTCCGACCGCGCACCGCAGACGGCATGCCGCCTTTCACGCCGGGACGCGGAACGGACGCTGAACCGGACCGTTCATCCGCTTCTGCTCTCACACCGAGGGCCCTTAGCTCAGGGGTTCAGAGCGCTCGCCTCACACGCGAGAGGTCACTG
>CAZXHQ010000423.1:0-3744 GCA_964640145.1 uncultured Rhodothermales bacterium
CCGTCGTCATATACCTCCAGATCCATCGTGGCCTTGTCGGTCTCGACCTGAGCGATGATGTCGCCGGCGGCCACTTCGTCTCCTTCTTCTGCAAGCCACTCGACGAGGACACCTTCCTCCATAGTGTCGCTCATCTTCGGCATCTCGACGGGGATTGCCATTAGCTGATAGTTACCGTTTTCGGTGTGGTCCTTTCGTAGTTGTTCGCGCGCCGACTCCTGAGCCGGCTGCGGGAAGGGTTATACGTACATCACCCGCTTGGCCGCCTTCACGATCTCCTCGGCCCTCGGCATGTAATATTCGATCAGGTTCTTCGCATACGGCGCCGGCACGTCCTTGGCGGTCACGCGCAGGATCGGCGCGTCGAGATAATCGAAGACGCTCTCCTGGATTTGACAGGCGACCTCCGACGCGAAGCTCGCGAACGGACTGCTCTCGTCGACGACGACCAGACGGTTGGTCTTCTTGACCGATTCCCGGAGCGTCTCGATGTCTAGCGGACGGATGGTCCGCGGGTCGATCACCTCCGCCTCGTATCCTTCTTCGCCGAGCTGCTCGGCGGCCTCCATGGCCTGCCAGTAGCTCTTCTGGTGCGCCACGATGGTCACGTCCGATCCTTCCCGGGCGATACGGGCCTTGCCAAGGGGGATCAGGTACTCAGCCTCGTCGGAGACCTCGCCCTTCAGCCCGTACATCATCTCGCTCTCCAGGAAAATTACCGGGTCGTCGTCGCGAATGGCGGACTTCAGGAGCCCTTTGGCGTCATCCGGATTGGACGGCGCCACGACCTTGAGCCCCGGGAAGTTCGAATAGAGCGACTCGACGGACGTATTGTGCGTGGCACCCAGCTGGCCTGCGGCCCCGTTGGGCCCACGGAAGACGATCGGCACGGTGAACTGGCCGCCGGACATGTACTGGATCTTCGCCGCGTTGTTGACGAGCTGGTCGAAGGCAACGAACGAGAAGTTGAACGTCATGAACTCCACGATCGGACGCAGTCCGGCCATGGCCGCTCCTACGCCCAATCCTGAGAATCCGCTCTCGCTGATCGGCGTGTCGATAACCCTTCTGGCGCCGAACTGATCAAGCATGCCCTCGCTGACCTTGTACGCGCCGTCATATTCGGCCACCTCTTCACCGATCAGGAAGATGTTTTCGTCGCGCTCCATCTCCTCGACCATGGCGGCGCGGAGAGCTTCTCGGAATTGTAATTCAGCCATTTCTATTCGCTCGACTAAGAATTCTCGTTCGGCTTGGCGGTTGGCACTGTAGCGGTTGGCGGTCGGCACCTCGTCGACGCATTCGCGACGCTCGAAGGAGCGGAGACTGCCGACCGGATACCGCCTGCAGCCAACTCAGAGTTAGTCCGTCAAGAACGGATAATCCTCCTGGGTATAGACGTGATCGTAGATCTCTTCGATCGCCGGCAGCTCACTTTCTTCGCTGAACTCGACGGCGTCGAGCACTTCCTGCTTCACCTCCTCGTCGACCTCGTCGAGATCGTCGTTCGTGGCAAGATCGTGATCTAGAATGTAGCCCTTGAGGCGGATGATCGGATCCTCCTCCTTCTTCTCGTTGAGCTCATCCTTCGTCCGGTAGTTGGCGGGGTCGCTCATCGAGTGTCCCCGATAGCGATACGTGCGTACCTCCAGAATGGACGGCTGGTTATTGCGAGCCATCTCGGCGTGCTCGGAAATGGCCTTGTAGATGCTGAAGACGTCCATGCCGTTGGCCAGCGAGGACGGCATATTGTAGCTGGACCCGTAGCGATAGAACTCCGGCTGGGCGAAGGCGCGGTGCGTCGCCGTTCCCATGGCGTACTGGTTGTTCTCGATCACGAAAACGCACGGGACCTCGTAAAGCGCAGCGAGGTTCGCCGCTTCATGGAAGGACCCCTGGCCGACCGCCCCGTCGCCGAAATACGTCAGACAGATGCCGCCGTCGTCCCTGTACTGGTGCGCGAAGGCGATGCCGACCCCCACTGCAATATGGCCGCCCACGATGCCGTGCCCGCCGTAGAAGTTGAGCTCCTTCTTGAAGTAGTGCATCGAACCGCCCTTGCCTCTGGACGATCCGCCCACCTTGCCGAAGAGCTCGGCCATGCATTCATTCGGCGTCATTCCGAGCGCCAGCCCGAGGCCGTGGTCGCGGTAGGCGGTGATCACCGAGTCCTTTCCGATCTCGATCGCCGTCGCGGATCCGGTCGAAACAGCCTCCTGCCCGATGTAGAGGTGAAGAAAGCCGGCGATCTTCTGACGACCGTACATCTGCGCGGCGCGTTCCTCGAAACGGCGCTGGAGGAGCATGTTTCGGTACATCGCGTGCACCTGGTCGTCGGACAGGCCCAGGTCCTCGTGATTGTACGCACCGGCCGGGTAGCTCCCGAAGGAGCCTTCCATATCGAGTTCCTCGGGAACGTCGATCGTCTGGCCGTTCGGGCGCACGTCCTTCTCAGCCTTCTTCGTGCCGTTTCCCTTTGCCGGCTCTTCTTTGCCCGCTTTCTTTTTATTCTGCGTTTCGCTGGCCATGTTGATAGCTTGAGTTGTCCGAAAATAAGACGCGCAAACCCGTCAACTGATTGTATAAAGCTGCATACCTGGGGTTTCACGAAGCAATCAAATGTAACTCCGCGGACGGAGCGCGAAGTAAGGTGCCGCTGCTGCGTGCCGGTCGCCATTGCCCGCCCATCGATAGCTCCGAAAGGTACGAAGAAATTGGGTCAATCGCGTCCTTTCGGCGTCCAATCGGACGTCTGCTGCCGAACTTGACAAATATTTCCGATAAGCCATCTGTTGCAACAAGTATCGGCGCACATCGTCACAATTGCCGCAACGCGCTCGGTGACGGGCGCGGCGCCGCGGGAACCAGCCGAGAGTGTGGTGCCCGCGACACCGACGAGGTCATCCATCGAACCATCGACGTCCTGCAGACTCAATTCGGCGAGGGAGTGTAGTCAACGCACTTCGCCCTTCGGTTTTTCCTGAGCGCTTCTTCCGCCTTGAACACCTCCCACCAGCAAGCAGACTCGGCTGACGCGCGGTCCGTCGTCATCATCCCGACCTACAACGAAGCGGAAAACATCGTCGCCGTGCTGGAGCAGGTAGTCGCGCTGCCGATCGACGTGCACGTCCTCGTCATCGACGACGCTTCGCCGGACGGCACGGCCGGACTCGTGCGCTCCTTCATGGAGGCGCAGCCGGACGGCGTCTCACTCATCGAGCGCGGGGGCAAGCAGGGGCTCGGCACCGCCTACATCCGCGGCTTCGAGTGGGCGCTCGAAAACGGTTTCTCGATAATCTGTGAAATGGACGCGGATCTCTCCCACAATCCCGACGACCTGCCACAGCTTATCGCGCCGGTTCGCGACGGGCTGGCCGACATGAGCATCGGTTCGCGATACGTCGAGGGGGTGCGTGTCATGAACTGGCCGCTCGGCCGCCTCGTGCTCTCCTACGGCGCCGGCGTCTATACCCGGCTCATCACGCGCCTTCCCATCTACGACGTGACGGCGGGCTTCGTGTGCTACCACCGGCGCGTTCTGGCCTCCGTCGACCTTGACCGTGTCAACTCGAACGGCTATTCGTTCCAGGTCGAGATGAAGTTCCGGGCCTGGAAAAGTGGATACCGGCTCGTCGAAGTGCCGATCGTCTTCACCGAACGCACGGAAGGCCAGTCGAAGATGAGCAAGGCCATCGTGCGCGAGGCGGCCTTCAAGGTGTGGGAGCTTCGCATTCGGGATCTGCT
>CAZXHQ010000424.1:0-1757 GCA_964640145.1 uncultured Rhodothermales bacterium
GCGTATCTGGCCCTCTTCGTGGACGTCGACATCACCACGCTGGCGATCGCGTTCACGCTGTTGTTTGCCGGCGTCAATATCGTAGGAGCGAAGGAGACGAGCCGGCTCCAGGCGCTTCTCGTGATTGTCCTGCTGGCCGTACTGGCCTTTTTCATCGTCCAGGGCGGCTTCGAAGTCTGGTCCCTCGGCGCAGGGGACGTGGCCCGGAGGCAGTTCAGCCCGTTCATGCCGTTCGGCGCGGAAGGGGTGGCCGCGACGGTCGGACTCGTCTTCGTGTCCTACGCGGGACTTACGAAGGTGGCCAGCGTCTCGGAAGAGGTTCAGAATCCCGACCGCAACATCCCGCTGGGGATGGCTCTCTCGCTCGTGACCGCCATGGCGGTCTACGTGGTCGGGGTGGCCATCATGGTGGCGGTGCTCGAACCTGCAGCGCTCCGAGACGATCTGACGCCCGTGGCGACGGCGGCGGAGGTCTTCTTCGACTGGCTGCCGGGCCGGATCGGGCTCTACCTGATCGTCATCGCGGCCGTGGCCGCCTTTGCGTCCACCGCGAATGCGGGGATCATGACGGCTTCCAGGTACCTGTTCGCCATGTCCCGCGACAAGGTGCTGCCGCCGCGCTTCTCCAACCTCTGGCGATTCCGGACCCCCGCCCTCGCGCTCGTCTTCACCGCGGGCGTGCTGATCGTGTTCTTATTGATTCTGCCGGTGAAAGAGTTCGCGAAACTGGCCAGCGCGTTCCAGCTTATCCTTTTCTCGATCATCAATCTGGCGGTGATCGTGATGCGCGAAAGCCGCCTTGAAGGCTATGACCCCGGTTTCAAATCCCCCCTGTATCCCTGGGTGCAGATTGCCGGCGTACTGCTTCCTCTCTGGCTCATCACCAAGCTGGGGGTCTTTACCGTGCTGTTCACCCTCGGTCTCGTCGGCTTCGGCGCGTTCTGGTACAAGTATTACGCCCGCGACCGGGCAGAGCGGGAAGGGGCCGTCCTGCATCTCTTCGAGCGCCTGGGACGCAGGCGAGACCCCGGACTCGACCGAGAGCTGCGAGGGATTCTCAAGGAAAAGACGATGGGAGGGCAGGACGTCTTCGTAGAGCTCGTAACGGAAGCCAGCGTATTCGATCTCGAAGAGGCGGTGGACTGGGAGGCCCTGGTCTGGCGCGTCTCGGCTCACGTGTCGGACATCCTTCCCGTCTCGGCGAAGACCCTGGCAGAAGGGCTGCTTCAGGTGAACCGGACGGGCCTTATGCCCGTGACCAACGAGGTCGCGCTTCCCCACTTCCGCCTGCCCGGGCTCCGGTTCTCGCACCTGGTTTTCGTACGCATCCCCGACGGCATGGAGCTGCCGGTCGACCAGGAGGGTGCGCTCGGCGGATCGGTCGGGACGATCCGCGCCGTCATCTTCATCCTGGGCCCGACCGAGAAGCCGCGCGAGCACCTGAACCTGCTCGCCAACCTTGCCGCCCGCGTGGACGACGAAAAGTTCATGCCGCAGTGGCTGGACGCTCGAAACGAGCAGGAGTTGAAGGAGGCGGTGCTCCACGATGAGAATTTCCTTTCGGTGGAGATCCATCCTGCAGCGCCGTCGGGAGATCTCATAGGCCAGGAGATCAGGGAGATCTCCCTGCGCGAGGACGCCCTCATTGCCCTCGTGCACCGCAACGGCGCCGTCGTGATCCCCCGGGGGCGGATTCGACTGGAGGCGGGAGATCGGCTCACCATCGTGGGGGACGCAGAGGCCATCCGAGAGCTCCG
>CAZXHQ010000424.1:1857-3743 GCA_964640145.1 uncultured Rhodothermales bacterium
GTCGCTGTCGCGCCGATCGATGCGGGAGTAAAGCAGCTGCGTCTCGTCGGATGATAGAGCGAGGCTCGGATGCGCGGGTACGCCTTGCACGGAGCCGAGCACCTCGATGTCTTCGGTCGCAAACCGGTAAAATGCGAGCACCGGAGTCGTCGCATCCCGCCGAAGGAAGTAAATCCCTTCCTTGCCGACGATCCAATTCCCCCAATCGTAGGGTTGGAGGGCCTCGATCACCCTCTGTTCCGGCCCGCCGTCCACCGACATCCGCCAGATGCCGGTCGCATTGCGCTTGACGAAGTACAGATGCTGCCCGTCGTGCGATTCTGCCGCGGAGAACCCCCCATTCGTCGTGAGCGGTCGAGGCGCGCCGCCGTCGGCCCGGACCTTCCAGGTCTGCCAGGTGCCGCTGCGGTTGGAAGCGAAGTAGATCCAACGGCCGTCTCGGGACCAGCTCGGAGCCTTGTCATTCGATGCCTCCGTGGTCAACCGCGTCGGTACCTCAGCGTCGAGGCTCAAGACGTATATGTCCGCGCTGCCTTCTTCCTTGGCCACGAAGGCGAGCCGACGTCCGTCCGGAGCCCAGCGCGGGGTCTCCGTAAACGGTCCGCCGAACGACGTAAGCCGGATCGGTCGTCCGCCGTCGCGCTCGCTCACCCAGATCTCATAACTTCCGCTGCGGTTGGAGACGAAGGCGATTCTGTCCCCGTCGGGCGATATATCCGGATAGGAATCCCATCGCGTCGAGGCGATCACGGGACGCCCCGCACCTCGTACGTCGTCGAGCTCGCCTCGGACAAGCTTCAGATCCCAGATATTCGTCTCGCGAATACGCTGGACGAACGTCAGTCGCCCTCCTTTTCGAGCGATGGAGGGATGATGAACGCCCGTCCCTTCGCCGGCTATGGGGATCCACGTGGGCAGGCCTCCTGATGCCGGCACTCTCCACAGGCTCGGAGCGCCGTGCCGATCCGACGCGAAGACGATATGCCTTCCGTCAGCCGACCAGTCGAGGCCCATCACTTCGGCATTGTCGTGCGTAACGCGTCTGACCCGGCCGTCGCCGATCGATACGACATACACGTCGTCCACTTTTTCGAGGGTGCTTCGAGAGAATGCCAGAAAGCGTCCGTCCGGCGAGAATGCCAGCTCCACGTCACCTCGCATGTCGGAGGGCGGCTCGGTCAACGTGCTCAGCTCGCCGGTCTCCATCGAATGCAGCCAGATCGCATACGGCGCGTACGGCGACCGATGAGCCGTGAAGGCCAGTATGCTGCCGTCCGGGGACCACGCAAGTGAGCGAGCTTCGCGCGCACCCAAATTCGCCACCCTGCGTTCCCCGCCGCCGATGGCGGGGATGACGAAGATTCCACTTTCACCGGCCGCCATGCGAAGGAAGGCAAGGCGCCGGCCATCGGGAGACCATGCCGGGCTCAAGTCGTCCGCCGGGCCGTCGGTGAGCCGGATCGGGGTTTCGGCGCCGATCTGCTTAACGTAGATATCGAAACTGCCGCCGACGCCGCCGTCCCACACGAACGCAACCCGGTCTCCGTCGGGGGACAGGGTCGGATCGGCCTCCTCCCCGGAGTAACTCGTCAATGGGATCGTACGAAGCGGTCCGGTGCTGTCGCCGTCAAGAAACTGCGCCAGCAGAAGCACCGTCACGAACATCCCGATGGTGGCCGCGCCCGCCCAGAACCACACATTCTGCAACCCCGATCTGACAGAGGTCGAAAGGCCGTGCCCGAATCGCGACGCAGTGCCGGTGCGGCTGCCGGATGCAGCCATGGACGATGGTTCTTCTGCTTCGGGTCTACGGGACGAGCCGTCGCCGTAGGAAACGGGTGCGA
Organism: uncultured Rhodothermales bacterium; assembly: GCA_964640145.1. Classification (GTDB taxonomy): domain Bacteria; phylum Bacteroidota; class Rhodothermia; order Rhodothermales; family VXPQ01; genus CAZXHQ01. The sequence goes on from CAZXHQ010000424.1 coordinate 3,702, forward strand.
TCAGGCGATAGCCTCGCTTGCGAATCGTCTCCACGTAGGACG
>CAZXHQ010000425.1:0-1761 GCA_964640145.1 uncultured Rhodothermales bacterium
CGGCCTTGAATACTTGACCAATCCGTCAGATTGGCATCGTAGTTGAGCTAGCAAAGGTCGATACGCTCGCCGACGAGCGTGGAGCCAACTCGCATCACGCTATGAAGACGATTCCTACTGTGCTAATTCTCCTGCTGTCGATTGGAAGGGGCGATTTCTCTGCCGACCAGCGGGACACGACGCTCGTAGTGGAGAACTTCGAGTCCGAGCGCGTCGGAACCCTGCCCGGCCGCTGGCGCTATCTCTCCTCCAGGACCCGCCGCTTCGAATCTGCCCGGCCCCAGATGGGACCTGCGGAGTCCTTCAAGGTGCTGTCGGAGGGAGGCAACAAATTCGTGCGCGCCTACACGGAGGCTGAGGCGCAGCGCATTTCGCTGCCGGACGACACGTTGGACTGGACCCTGTCCGAGTATCCGAATCTGCAGTGGTCCTGGCGTGCCATCCGGCTGCCCGAAGGTGCGGGCGAAGACCGGGTCAACGATTCCGGAGGCGCCGTCTACGTATCGTTTTCGAAGACGGACTGGCTGCAGCGGCCGCTGAGCATCAAGTACGTCTACAGCTCGACGCTGCCTGTCGGGACGATCGTGTCGACGGGTAACGTCAAAATCATCGTCGCATCCAGCGGCCTAGACGGCATCGGCCGATGGATAACGGTCAGGCGCAACGTCGTAGAGGATTATGAGAAGGTGTTCGGAGGCAGGCCTCCGAACCGGCCGTTTACGATTACGCTCTGGAGCGATTCGGACAACACGAAGTCGGTCGGCGAGGTTGACTTCGACGACATCCAACTTGTCAAATAGACCCTCTCCCGGCATGCGCGCAAGATGCCCGCGTGGGCCGGCCGAACCGCATTTTGAAACCTGAATCCAATGAGTCGACTTTTCGACGTCTTTCGACCCGCGATCCGCGTGGCCATCCGCCACGCGTGGGCGATCGTCCTCCTGGCGGTTCTGCTCTCGACGGTCGGGTTCTATTTCGCTCGTCAGCTGAGCATCGACACCGACTTCTCGAACCTGATTCCGCCGGATTATCCGAGCGTGCAGGCCCTGGAGTCGTTGCGCGAGACCGTCGGCAGCGAGTCGACGGCGGACGTGGTCATACAGAGCCCGTCCTTCGAGGCGAATAAAGCGTTTGCGGACAGTCTCATCCCCCGGGCTCTCGCCCTGGTCCACGAGCGGTCGGGCGAGGTCTATCTAGACCGCGTCGATTACCGGAAAGACACCGAGTTTCTCGAGAACAACGCGCTCTACTTTGCGACGAGTGCCGAGCTCGACAGCCTGGAGTCGTACCTGCATGAGAGGATCCGAGAGGCCAGGCTCGAGGCCAATCCTTTTTTCTTCGAGCTCGACGACGAAGAGGCGGAGGCCGGCCATTCCCTGGACGAGCATCTGCGGGAGGTCTACGACCGCGTCGTGGGCAAACCGTTTCCGGTGAACGAAGACAGTACGATCATGGTGCTTCGTTTCTATCCGACCGGCTCGCAGACGAACATCGGGTTCATCGAGGAGATGTACCGCGATCTCGAGGAGCTCGTCGATGCGATGAACCCGGCGTCCTATCATCCGCAGATGGAAGTCACGCTCGCGGGCCGCCTGATGCGGCAGCTCGTGGAAGTGCAGGCTATCACCAGCGACGTCTTTAGCTCGTTCGCCGCCGGCATCGCGGCCGTGCTGCTGCTGGTGATGCTGTACTTCTTGTACAAGGGATACACGGCTCGGGCCGGTCACCGATACGCGCCGCGCGTCCTCGCGACGCAGCTGG
>CAZXHQ010000425.1:1861-3727 GCA_964640145.1 uncultured Rhodothermales bacterium
ACGTTCGGAAGTACGGGACAGGCGATCGCCATCGGCGCCATGACCACGGCGGCAGCGCTGTTCGTACTTATGATTGCCGATTTCCGCGGGTTCAGCGAGTTCGGTTTCATCGCAGGCACAGGCATTTTGTTTGCCCTGATCGCCATGACGATCGTAATGCCGGCCCTGCTCGTGCTCTTCGAACGGTTTCACCTCCTGAATATGGAGTCGGTGCTCGAGCCGTCGGTCCCCACCAATGGACACCGGCGCCGGTTGCCGAAGCCGCGGGGCATCGTGCTGGCCAGTACGGCGGCCGTCGTGGCGGCACTGATCTTCCTTCCGCGCGTCAGCTTCGAGTATGACTTCGGCTCGCTCGAACCCGAATACGAAGAGTACGAGGTAAAGAGGGATCTGGTACGTCAGGTCTACTCGGGCCGCGGAAGCAATCCCGCCTACGTGCTGGTGGACGATCCGACGCAGGTCCAGGACGTCGTCGATGCGGTGGAACGCCGCATGGCGCAGGACACGCTTACGCCGACGATCGAGCGGGTCGAGACGCTGCAGGATCGGTTTCCACTGTCGGCGGAGGCCCAGCGACGCAAGCTCGACCGTCTCGCCGGAATCCGCGAGCTGCTCGACGATCCGTTCGTACAGGCTGATGCCGAAGGCGACGAGGATCTGGCACGCATCATACGAGCCGCACAGACGAGGGAGGCGCTTTCGGCCGAGCAGGTGCCGGAGAGCATCCGGAATCAGTTTACGTCGAAATCGGGCGAGGTCGGCGGGTTCGTCATGATCTATCCGTCAGTCGGGTTGTCGGACGGCCGCCAGTCGATGGCGTTCGCCGAAGACGTCGGTACCATTGTAACGGAGGAGGGAGTGACGTATCACGCCGGCTCGACCTCGTTGGTCGCGGCCGACATGCTGCGGCTCATGTTGAAGGAGGCGCCCTACATGGTCGCCATCACGTTCCTGATCGTCGTGCTGCTGATGTGGATCAACTTCCAATCGGTCCGCTGGGCTGCGCTCGCCACCGTGCCGCTCGTCGTCGGCGTGCTCTGGATGCTGCTCGTCATGGAACTCTTCGGGCTGAAGCTAAACTTCTACAACCTGGTCGTGCTCCCGGCCGTGTTGGGCATCGGCAACGACGTAGGGGTCCATCTCGTCCATCGATACAGGGAAGAGGGAACGGGCTCCATCCTGCAGGTGCTTCGCTACACGGGCGAGCACGTCACGATGGGATCCATCACCACCATGATAGGATTCAGCGGCCTGCTGCTCAGCTTTCACCCGGGGCTGCACTCGATCGGTCAGCTCGCCGTGGTGGGCATCGGCATGACGCTGATGGCGGGGATGTTCTTCCTGCCCGCACTTCTCCAGTGGCTGGAAGATCGCGGCGCGTCGCCTCTGAAGAAGGAAGAACGGCCGCGGAAAGAGATGCTCGTGGACTGACGCGCCGAAGGACCCGGCCCAGGACCTCGCCGGCGTTTATCGGCGGTCCCCCGGCGCCGCAGCTGCGGGCCTTTTCTCGTAGGCCAGGGCTTCGTCGGGGACGGGTGTGCCGGGCACCATCGCGCGAAGAGCGTCGACGTACATGCCGGCCACGGCGTGCCAGCTAAAGTGGTCCTCGACGAACTGCGCCGCGCGCTCGCGGGCCCCTCCGAGAGCGGCGGGCTGGTGATAGTATCGCATGATGGCTTCTGAAAAACCCCATGCGTCGCCGCTGTCGACCAGATGACCGTTCTCTCCGGCCTCGATGACGTCGGTTATCCCTTCCAGCCTCGAGGCTATGGTAGGGAGCCCGCAGAGACCGGCTTCGAGCATCACGATGCCGAAACCCTCCATATCCCCCTGCACAGGGACGTTCGGCATGACGAACAGGTCCGC
>CAZXHQ010000426.1:0-3723 GCA_964640145.1 uncultured Rhodothermales bacterium
GCGCCGGACGGACGGATGTACATCGCGATGGCCTATTACGATGGCAAGACGCTCGAGATGCGCATCGGCGAAGGGCCCTTGCCACTGGAGGAGTCCGTAGACATCCTGTCGCACGTAGCGAAGGGGCTGGACACGGCGCACGGCGCAGGCGTCATCCATCGAGACATCAAGCCTGCAAACATCCTCCTCACGGGTGACGGATCCGTCAAGATACTCGACTTCGGCATCGCGAAGGTCGCCGACTTATCCCTGACGCGCTCCGGGCAGGCGATCGGCACGGTCGCCTACATGAGCCCTGAACAGGCGCGCGGGCAAGACGTGGATCATCGCTCCGACATCTGGTCCCTGGGCGTCGTCCTCTACGAGATGCTCACAGGAGAGAAGCCGTTCACGGGTCGCTACAACGAAGCCGTTCTGTACGCAATCGTGCACGAAGCCCCGCCTGCGCCGAGCTCCGTGCGCCGCGGGCTTCCACCGGGCGTCGACCGCGCCGTCGACACGGCGCTTCAGAAGGAGCCGGGCGAGCGTTTCGAACGCGGCGGCGAATTCGCCGCCGCCGTGGCACGTTCCGCAGACAGGCGGCACGATTCGGCAGCTCCGCCCGTTCCTTCTGCTCCCGAGCGCGTCCGAGCAACCGTCGTCGTGGCGCAGCTCAGCGGGTATCTGGAACTTGTCGACCAGCTCGTTCCCGACAAGCTCCAATCGATCGCCGAAGCGGTCCGAGACCGAGCCGCGACCGTCCTGGAGAAGCATGACGGGATGCTGCACGAGATGACCGACGAATCCCTGACGGCCTTCTTCGGCGTGCCCAACGTCCATGAAGACGATTTCGTGCGCGCCGTACGGGCGGCTCGGGAGCTTCACAAAGGCGTGCGCGGAATCGCGGACGACCGGTGCGGGTCTATCGGCTGCGAGCTGCGCCTCTCGACCGGCATCGACACCGGCTCCGTGGTCACCCGGCCGTCGCACGACGGTGCGTTCCTTCGCCTCACGGGACCGGCCATCCAGACCGCCCGACGTCTTTCCCTGCGAGCCGGGGTGGATGAAATCCTCCTCAGCCCTGGCACCGAGCGGCTCATCCGACCTTTCTTCGAGACCGATGCCGCCGAAGATGCGGTCATTCGAATGTCGAACCGCACGCTGACGCCGTTCCGCGTCCGGCATGAGACCGGCTCGACTACGCGGCTCGAGGCGGCGCGGGAGGCGGGCCTGACCGAATATGCCGGTCGGGAGCGCGACCTCGACTCGCTGCAGCAGACACTGCAGCAGGCCGTCGAGGGCACCGGGCAGGTGATCGCCGTCGTGGGCGAGGCCGGCATGGGCAAGAGCCGGCTCCTGTTCGAGTTCACCGAGCGCGTCCCGGACGGAGTTCGTGTCTTGCAAGGACGGTGCTTACCGCACGCCGGAAATATCCCGTATCTGCCCTTCAGCGGTCTGCTTCGCGGAAAGCTCGCGCTCCCGGAGACACCGTCGGAGGATGAGGTGATCGACCGCATCCTCTCGATTGACGAGAGTCTCGAGGTCTTTCTGCCGCTCTATATGCATCTGCTGACGGTGGAGAGCGAGCGCTATCCGATTCCGGATCTTCAGCAGGAAGACCTGCGGATTGCGATGGTGGAAGCGATCTCCGGCATCTTTACCCTCAGCGCTCGCGACCGTCCGCTACTGCTGCTGCTCGAGGACTGGCACTGGTCCGACGAAGCGTCTCAGCAGGTCCTCAAGCAGCTCGCCGACCTCGCGCCGGCCCATCGCATGATGGTCGTGGTGACGTATCGGCCGGAGTACGAGGGCCGACCCCTCGGGCATCACGGCGTGATCCACCTCAAACCGCTGGAGGTGCAGCCGTCCAGCGTCATGATCTCATCCATCATCGGCGCCGACCACATACCCGACCAGCTCGGACGACTCCTCCACGAACGGACGGGGGGGAATCCTTTCTTCCTGGAAGAAGTCTGCCGGGCGCTGCTCGAAGATAACGTCCTTGCGCCGGAAGACGACAGCGCGGTGATGATACGCTCCGTCGATTCGCTGGACCTGCCCGACACCGTCCAGGCGGTCATTCGCGCACGGCTCCACCGCCTGAGTGCGCGAACTCGCAAGACGCTGCGCGTCGCGTCGGTTGCCGGTCGTGAATTCTCGAGGCGGCTCCTGGTGTCCGTGCTGCCGGACACTAACGATCTCTCCTCTCAGCTCGACGAGCTGAGTGAATTCGGCCTCGTGCAGAAATCGGCCGTTCTGCCGGAGGTGACCTACCGGTTCAAGCATGCCCTGACGCAGGAAGTCGTCTATGACACCCTCCTTCACCACCAGCGTAAAGCATTCCATCGTGAAATCGGAAAAGCGCTGGAAGATCTGTACCCGGACCGCCGCGAGGAGCATCTCGACCTGTTCATCCACCATTTCAGCCACGCGGAAGACTGGCAGAAGGCCGCACATTACAGCCGGCTCGCTGCGGGCCGTGCGAGGCGGCTCGGCCAGCTAAAGGAAGCAGCCGCCATGCTCGAACGCGCAGTGGAGTGGCTCGATCGGTCCGGCGACGCTGCAAACTCGGACGAATACGTCCAGCTGCTGCTCGATCTCGAACGGGCCAGCGAGGCGACGGGCGACCGGGCACGACAGCAGGCGATCCTGGACGAGCTCATGCTGATGCTGGAACCCGACGGCGACCATGCGTTGCTGGCGGAGGTCTACCTCCGCCAGGGAGACCTACACGTACTTCGAAGCCGGCTCGACGAAGCCGAGCGATCGCTCAAATCCGCCGTAACGTATGCCGAATCGGCTGAAGACGATCGCGTCTACCGCCGCGTTCTTAGAAGCGTCGGCTTCCTCCGCTGGCGCGAGGGCCGCACCAGCGAAGCGGTGGATATCAACGAGCGACTCCTCGACATCCACAGGGACAGCGGAGACTTCGATGCCGCGGCTGGAGATCTTCTTAATCTACACAATATGATGCTCAACGAAGGGCGGTACGAAGATGCATTGATCTATGCGGAACAGGCCGAAGCGATGTCGGAGGAGGTCACCAGCTTCTTCGTGCGCTCGGCTATCTTGAAAAGCAGCGGTACCATCCATGGACTTCTCGGCAATACGGAGCTCGCACTGGACTATCTCGAACGAGCGGCAGCGATGGCGGAAGAACACCGCCTTCCCATGCAGCAAAGCTATGCGCTGACGAGCCTGGCCAATGTATATTGGGCGACCGGAGAAATCGACCGTAGCCTGGCGTACTACGAGAAAACCGTTTCACTGATGCGGGAAGCGGGACACGCGGAGGCACTTTCCAAGTCTTTGTCCCTTCTCGGTCAGTTTCTCCTGAGTACGGAGGAATACGAAAGGGCCCTTGCCAGCCTGAGTGAGGCTGCGGACTGGTGCAGGAAACTCGACGACGCCCGCTCCGAGGCCGAGACGCTCGCACACGTGGCGCGTATCCATGAAGAATTGGATCGGCCGGATGAAGCGGAACGGGCCTGGCGGCGGATCTCGAAGCTGCTCGACCATCTCGATCCGATCTTCGAACTGGACGTCGTCGAGGCGTTCGGGAGGCTCGCCCGCAAACGCGGCGACGAAGCCGAGGCGCTCTCGCACTACCACGACGCCGTCGAGCTTGCCCTGCACCTCGACAAATCGTACCGCGAGGCGCACCTGCGCAACACGGTCGGCATTCTCGAGTGGAATCGCGGCAGCTATCAGGAGGCGCTTTCCCAGTACGAACAGGCGCTGCCG
>CAZXHQ010000427.1:0-3707 GCA_964640145.1 uncultured Rhodothermales bacterium
CGGAAGGTGGAGCCGACGCCCTTCTCGCTTTCCACTTCGATGCGGCCGCCCATCAGCCGCAGCAGGTGCTTGGCGAGAGACAGCCCGAGTCCCGTACCTTCGAATTTGCGATTGAGACGGCTGTCTTCCTGAACGAACGGCTCGAACAATCTGTCGAGGTGCGCCTCCGAAATCCCAACGCCCGTGTCGTACACCTCTACGGTCACCCGTCGTTCGCCGGCGTGCGTGCGGATTCGTACGGACCCCTCCTGCGTGAACTTCGCCGCGTTCGAGAGCAGATTATCGAGGACCTGTTCCAAGCGCTGCGCATCGGAGAACACGACCGGATCGTCGTTACATAGATCGACGTGAAGCTCTACGCCCTTCCGGGAGAGCGGCACGGCCACTTTGCTGGTCGCACGCATGACGACCGCGTGAAGGGGCACGTCGGTCCGATGCAGCTCGATCGATCCCACCTCGAGATTCGAAAGGTCTAACAGATCGTTCACCAGTGTCAGGAGCCGCTTGGAGTTGTCCCGGATGGCTTCTAGAAACTCGATCACCTGGGCCGGCAGCTCCACGCCTTCACCTTCGAGGTCGGCCAGCTCCCGCGTAAGGAGCTCCGCGAAGCCGTTGACGGCGCCCAAGGGCGTCCGGAGCTCGTGGCTCATGGTGGCGATGAAGGCGCTTTTGAGACGGTTCGCCGACTCTGCCTGCTGCTTCGCCTCTGTAAGCTCCGCTTCGGCCGCTTTCTGCTCGGTCACGTCCGTCAGAATTCCGCTTGCGATGACGTCCCCCATCCCATCGGTTTCCGGAGTGGCCTGCTCGTGGAGCCATCTCACGCTGCCGTCTTTATGGCGCACACGGTAGGTCGTCTTACTCTCGCGCCCCGCTCTCAGCGATTCGTCGTGGCCCTCCACGACGACCTGGTCGTCGAGCAGGATCAGATCAGACCAGCGACCGTCGTGATCGACGACCTCGTCGGCCGCGTATCCGGTGAGCGATTCGATCTGCGGCGTCGCGAACAGAAAGCGTCGCTCGCCGTCTTCGTCGAACGTGTAGGTGAAGAGGCAGTCCTCGATCGTGCTGGTGATGCGGCGGAATCGGCTCCCGGCCAGCCTCCACGACCAGAGGGTCTCGAAGAGGCACACGAGCTGCTCCACGAGCCGCCTCTCGGTACCCTGCCACGACGCCGGCCCACCACCGCCGACCCGTTCGAGCACGACGAATCCTCCAAGGCGAGCCTCATCGAAGAAGGGCATCCAGATAGCCTCGCGCGCACCGGTCTTCTCGAGCAGCTCCCGCGACGGGTCCCCCTCGCTCCGCCCCTCGGCGTGCAGGCACGTCCGGTCGGAAATGAGCCGCCGGACGAGGGGCTCCTCGTTGTGAAGGATGACGACGGGCCCCGGCTCGTCCACCGCCGGACGCCACCATCCGGCGCGATGGCAGCAGCAGTCGTCTGCGGCGTTGTTCGTCAGGACGGAGACGCGGTCCGCTCGCGCGCTCTCTCCGAAGATGCGAGCCGATTCATGGAGGAAGGCGTCCTCGCCGCTATGGGAGAGCGCGGCCTTTCGCAGTTCCGATTCCGCCGCTGCATACCGGCTCCTGAGGTCGAGCTCCTCTTTGCGGCGGCGTTCGTCGGTCCGGTCTTCGACCATCAACACGCCCCCTACGATGCCGCCGTCGGGATGGTGAATAGGGGAGCCGTGCAATTGAAGGTGCTGGGCGCCGTCACCGGAACGTCGATACGTCGCCGTCTCCGCGCGGAACGCCTTCCCCTCCACGAGCAGATCCCGGACGAGCGTCTTCGCCCGGGCATCCAGCCCCTCGATTTCCGAGACGGACCGTCCGATCCACGCATCCTCCACGCTCTCGCCGATGATCTGGCGGAACTGGTGATTCTCAAACGTAACCGCGCCGGCGGCATCGATATGGAGCATGCCCACGGGACTCTGCTCCAGGAAAATGCGATAGAGCGCCTCACTCTGGAAAAGCGCCTCCTCGACCTCACGGCGTTCGGTGACGTCGAATGCCACGCACTGGACCAGCGCCCCGGCGGACGGCCCACCGAAGCGCAGCTCGACGAGGCGCGGGCCGCGGTGCCGGCTCAGAAAGCGGACAGACACAAGCGCTCGTTCACCTTCCACGGCCCGGCGGAAGGCGCCCGCCAGCTTCCTGCGGTCTTCCGGATGCACGGCATCCCTCCAGAACGGCCTGCCCTCCATCTCAGCAGCCTCGTACCCGGTGAACGCAGCCGCTTCGCGATTTGCGAACACGACCGTCCCGTCGGACCGGAGGACGGTTGCGCACACCGGGATTTTCTCGATAAGAGACCGAAAACCGGACGGATCGCTCGCGGAATCACCGGCATCGACGAGAAGCCACCCGCCTGCTGCCTCAGAGCGAACGGCGAGCAGCTGCGGTCGCCCGGCAGAAACGGGTACCATGCCGACATGGCCGGGATCCAGCTCGCTGAGCCCGATCCGCAGCGCGTTCGGCAAGCGCGAACCTTCGTCCCACCCCCAGATGCGCCGACCTGTCGGGCTGATCGCGCGAACGGTGCCGCCTGGACCGATCTCGGCCACGGGCAGCTCACATTCCGCCGTACCCGTCCGAGACCGGTCGTGGTCCGTAAGGTCGTGCCACCCCGGTATCTGCATCCAACGTCGTCCCATTTTGAGATCAGGTGCCGCTTTGACGCTTTTATTGCAAATAGAACGCCAAACGTCGACGGAGCGCAACACCCGTGCGCGACGGTCCTGCGACGTCAGCCCGCAGGCGCGTCGGCCAGCCGTTCCCTCGGCACGACGAGCACGAGCCAGGCGCCGCCGCAGAGCGCTTGGAGGACGCCAAAGAGGGCGAAGGCCTCGGGTAAGCGCAGCAGCGAGGATTCCAGCAGGGCGCTCGCAACGAGGATGGAGACGGAGTCGGCCAGCATGACGAGCAGCCACTCGGTAGCAAAAACCCGCCCCCGAAAGCGATCTACGGTCCGTTTCTGCAGCATCACGGTTGCGAGAACCCAGTTGGCGCCGCTGGCAGCATGCGCGACGAGAACGAAGCCGGTCACGAGGTACGTCCACGGCACGAAGCCGATCGCCGCGTACGCAAGGCCGCTCAGCAGGACGCACACGCCGAGCACGGTCGGCCACTGCCGGCGATCCAGGAAGACGGCCCGCGCGATAACGGGCCCCAGGCCCGTGCCCAGCCCGCGCGTCGCGAACAAAATACCTATGCCCACCGCCGTGGCCTGCGGACTCAACGCCTCGCCCAGGAGTGTGAGCATGAAGACGAGCCCGCCGCCCGCTGCCGCCCAGGTGGCTTTCGCGAAGGCGATCCGGCCGATCCGAGGATGTGTCTTAAGATGCGCGAAGCCCTCAAGGATGTCGCGTGCGGCGGCCGGCACGAAGCCGCCCGGCGGCGCCTTTTCGGTTGCCTGCGGGATAACGGTCCGGTAGATGAAGAAGGCCGACGCGACGTAGGTAGCACTATCGATCACGAACACGGCTCGAACGCCCAGCCATTCGGTTGCGAATCCTCCCAGGGCGGCTCCGGCAGCCAGCATGACCGACCAGGTCGCCGACATGATGGTGTTGGCCGTCAGCAGCTCGCGCGGCGTCGTGATGTTCGGCAGCGACGCGCTCTTGGCCGGCTGGAACACGGAGCCGATTACGACCTGCAGCGTCGTAATCACGTAGACGAGATAGACCTCTGCAGGCTCATCGACGAGG
>CAZXHQ010000428.1:0-2051 GCA_964640145.1 uncultured Rhodothermales bacterium
GTCGATGCGCCGCTTCTCCGACTTCTTCGCCTGGCCGTAGCGCTTCCGACTCTCCTGCAGCTCCGTCGTACGCGCGGCCTTCTCCTCCCGGAGGTCCGTCATCCGCCGATCCAGCATCTCCGCCGTCGCGTCGCTCTTCAGAAGCTCGACGGCCTGCGAATAGGACATCCGGGGGAACGGTCCCCGTACGCGCTCCAGCGGCGCCGTATCGCGCTCCAGCACGGCCAGCTCCTCCGCGCAGCTCGCCAGCACGTCCTGCACCACGTGGACCAGAAAATCTTCCGCCAGGTCCATGTTCATCTCCAGGTCGTAAAACGCCATCTCCGGCTCGATCATCCAGAACTCCGTAAGATGACGGCGTGTCTTCGACTTCTCCGCGCGGAAGGTGGGCCCGAAGGTATAGATGCGCCCGAAGGCCATGGCCATGGCCTCGCCGTAGAGCTGGCCGCTCTGGGTCAGATAGGCTTCTTCGCCGAAGTAGTCGATCGCGAAGAGCGTAGAGGTCCCCTCCACGGCGTTGCCGGTGAGGATCGGAGCATCCATCTGGAGAAACCCCCGCTCCTGAAAGAACGTGTGGACGGCCATGATGACCCGGTTGCGGATGCGCATGACCGCCCATGGCCGCCGGCTTCGGAGCCAGAGATGCCGGTTGGACATCAAAAAGTCGATCCCGTGTTCTTTCGGGGTGATAGGGTAGTCGACCGACCCGCTGATCGTGCGCACCGACGCCGCGTGCACCTCGAAGCCTCCTACCTGGCGCTCATCGGACACCACGGTCCCGGAAACGAGGAGGGACGTTTCCTGGGAGGCATCTTCGGCCGCCTGCCACGAGTCGACATCCACGTCGTCGGCCGACACGACACACTGGACGAGACCGGTCCCGTCGCGCAGAATCAGAAACTGGAGGTTTTTCGATCCACGTTTATTGTAGAGCCACCCTTTGAGCGAGACGTCCTCTCCTTCGTGGTCGGCAAGATCTTCGATATACACGTGTCGAAGATCGACGGCGGTCTCTGACATGGTGGATTCTTATTTCACGAGCGTCATCCGGCCCGACTGTGTCATGACGTCGGACACCGTTCGCGCCATGACGCGGTAGACGTAGGTGCCGGAGGTCAGCCCCCCCGCGTCGACGCGCACCGTCTGGTTTGCGCCCGCCTGCATCATCGTGGATGGAACGGACAGCACCTGCCGACCCATGACGTCGAAGACGTCGACGCGTACGTGCGCGCTTTCGGGCAGATCGAAACGCACGGTCGTGGCCGGATTGAAAGGGTTGGGATAATTACCCCGGAGCTGAAACGTGCCCGGAAGCTCACCGTCCTCCACCGAGGTGGGCACCTCGGTGTACACGGCCGGTGCGCCGGGGTCGTCGATCACGCCGTTGGCTGCGAGGTCGGAATCCCCGCGCAGGCCGTCCACAAAGTGCAGAACGACGCGGTCCTCCCTGATCTCAGCGCCGGTCGTCCCGTCGTATTCGAACGCATACCAGTGATCCGTCGGATCGTCGGGCGTCGGACCGTACTTGAAGTAGCCGGTCACCGCCTTCGTCGTATAGATGGTGACCGTCGTGGAGCCCCCAGCCGTCAATCCCGCCACTTCAAAAGAGAGAATGCCGTCGGGCAGCTCCACGCCCACCGGGAGCTCGGCCGGCGGCGTCGCGACGGCCGCAACGTTGCGCAGGGTCGTGCCTTCCTCGGAGGCTACCGTCACGTAGCCATCGTCCGTGGCATTCAGCAGCGAGATGACGTGTGCCTGTTCGCTGTCGGGTGTGCCGTCGCCGTTCCCGTCGCCGGTGCCGCTGCCGTCACGATTCGGGACGCCGTCTTCCCCGTCACCGGGATCGGTCTGGACGGCTTCCGTGCTGAAGGCACCGTCGACGGTCACATAGTCGACGCTGCCGCTCGAATTCTCCATATAAGACACGGAGGAGATTTCCAGCGCCGTCGTACCCTCACCGATTACGGTCGTGTTCAAATTGAGAAGGATTCCGTCGTCGTCGATCGGGTCCGTGACCGGCCGTGCATAAACAATTCTATACTCACCCTCGA
>CAZXHQ010000428.1:2151-3683 GCA_964640145.1 uncultured Rhodothermales bacterium
TCGTCGATCGGGTCCGTGACCGGCCGTGCATAAACAATTCTATACTCACCCTCGAGCTGTTTTTCAAGAGGTGTGACGCCGGCCGCGATCGTGCCCGACGTGCTGACCGAAAAATCGTCCCTTAGGATGGCCGGGTCATACGAGATTCCGATCACGAAGGACGCGACCCCTTTCCCTGCGATATTCGCGGCCGTTACGGGAATCGTTACCTGATCGCCGACGTCACCGGAGATATCCGGCAATTGCAGCTCGACGCTCTGGGCGTTCGCCGGGTAAAATGCGAAGAGCAGGGTCGAGAGGGCAATAAAAAGAGCACGCCTCGTCGTCTTCATCTGCTCTTGCGTGTGGTTTCGTAATGCGTCCTGCTTCATAACGCCTCATGTGATGTACTAGACATGAACGCCGTCTAGGGGTGACGGTTCAGTCTGATAGATGTCGCAATTACCACGCCAATATACGTGTATCCACGCGGCCGTAGAAGCAGATGCGGGGCCTGCCGGGGCTGACACCTACAATTGCCGGGCCTCGAGCTCGTCCCTGTCCACGGTCCACGCGCATGTCCACGCGCGGGAGCGCCCGTGGGAAACACGGTCGTCCACCGGGCAGATCTTGCCGGATTCCCGTCCCGGCTTGCGGGGCGTCTTCCGGGCCGACCGGCTTCGGAGATATTCCATACGGAAAAACCCTGACACGAAGACCGTGCCAGGGTTTTTCTTTCAGCTTGATGCCGCGGGCGAACTTACTTCAGCAGCGTCATCTGACCCGACCTTACCATCGTGTCCGTCGCGGAGCGCGCGATCACGCGATATACATAGGTGCCCGACGACAGGATCGAAGCATCGACCTGCATACTGCGATCGTCGCCTGCCTGTATCATCGTCGACGGAAGCGCCATCACCTGCCGCCCGAGGACGTCGAAGATCTGGATGCTGACTTCCGCCGTCTCGGGCAGGTCGAAGCGGATGGTCGTGGACGGATTGAAGGGGTTGGGATAGTTGCCGAGCAGCGCGAAGGAGCCCGGGACTTCACCGGGACCCTCCCTGTCGAGTCCGACCCCTACTTCGATGCTTCCGTCGAGGCCGGCTGCGGCGGGTTCACCGTCGTTCAACGTGATCTCGGTAAACGTGAGCGCGCTGGATCCTTCATCGCTGGACGTACCCGTCAGGTAGACGAGCACGCCGTTGCTGGCGAATTCCGTCCCGCTCGCGCCGGCGACCTGGATGCTGCCGGTCTCCGCGTTGAACGCGACCGACGCATTCTCGGAAAGCGTCCCGCTCGTTAAGACCCCGTCGAAAACGACGACCTCTTCATCGAACGTCACCGTGAAGTCGTATGCGAGTACGCCTTCGCCGGCGATGTCATCCGCCCACACGGGGATCCAGAAGTCTACGTTCGGCTCCGCTCCCGTGGCCGGAAGGCGCAGTGCGACGTCGGCCGTCGTGACCTCCGGATCGCCGTCATTGAACGTAATTTCCGCGAGCGACACATCGCTCGACCCATCCGCCACGAACTCATATTCGAGCCAGATGAGC
>CAZXHQ010000429.1:0-3672 GCA_964640145.1 uncultured Rhodothermales bacterium
ACAGATTGTTCGAGCCGTTCGTTCAGGAAGACAGCCGTCTCAATCGCAAATTCGGCGGCACGGGACTCGGGCTGTCTCTCGTCAAGCACCTGCTGCGGCTGATGGGCGGCCGGATCGAAGTGGAAAGCGAGAAGGGCGTCGGCTCCACCTTCCGGATCGTGCTGCCGCGAGGCGGCCGTCCAGAGAACTCCCGCCTCGCCGACGACGAGGGCCCGGTCGGCTAGGCGGCTCTCGCGCAGCTCTTTGCGCCGGCCGAGTTGGACTCGCGGAAGAACCGTCACCGCTCTGCGTTCTTCCTCGCCACGCGCACGTTCCGCTGGAAGCCGTCAAACTTCGTCCGCTTGATCGGACTGTTCCGAAATCGCCGGCGAAACGTCTCCAGATCCAGTTCCTCCCAGTCCGTCAACGGCGTGTCGGTGGTACCAGGCCTGGGCTCGTAGCGCTGCTCGTCGCTCGGCTTCTTAAACTTATTCCATGGACACACGTCCTGGCAGATGTCGCAGCCGAAGATCCAGTTGTCGAAATCCGACCGGAGGTCGTCCGGGACGTCGTCCCCACGGTGTTCGATGGTCCAGTACGAGATGCACCGGTTGGCATCTACGGCATACGGTCGATAGATCGCGTCGGTGGGACATGCATCGATGCACCGCGTGCAGGAGCCGCAGAAGTCCCCCGTCGCGCGGTCGTAGCTGAGCGGTACGTCCACGATCAGTTCGCCGATGAAGAAGTACGAGCCGAGCGCGCGGTTGATCAGGTTCGTATGCTTCCCGATCCAACCGAGACCGCTTCGCTGTGCCCAGACCTTATCGAGGACCGGGGCCGAATCCACGAACACCCGTCCCTCGATCCCGCCCGCTTCGTGATCGAGCCATTCGAAGAGGGCGTAGAGCTTCTCCTTCATCACCGCGTGGTAATCATCTCCCCATGCATACCGACTGATCCGGCCGTGGTCCTTCCTCGGAGACGACTCGGCGGGCTGATAGTAGTTCTGGATGACGGAAATCACGCTGCGCGCCCCTTCCACAAGGCGGCGAGGATCGACGCGTTTCTCGAAGTGGTTTTCCATCCAGCCCATCGACGCGTGCCGGCCTTCGAAGAGCCACTGCTCGAGCCGCTGTGCTTCCTCGTCGAGCCGTACGGCCTTCGACGCACCACAGGCGTCGAAACCCAGGTCTCGGGCTTTAGCCTTGACGGCGCGCGTAAGCGCCTTCGTGTCGGCGGCGTTGATCATCGGCAGGGGCTTCGCCGGTTCTGAAAGTGCATGTCCTGAACGAATCGATGCCCGTGATTGATTCGAGCGCACCCGGGTTGAAACCGCCGTGGCGAGCATGCGGCACGTAATTTGACGACCCTGAAGGGTAGAGGCTGCGCGCGGGCTCCTCCGGAGCGCCGTCCGCCCGGCATTTCCGGACGTGCCTCCTACGGCGCGGTCCGGAAGGGGCGTTCGCCCGTCGGGTCCTGTACGCGGTACGACGGGCCGACGCCGGTAGGATCTTCTTCTTTTCAGTTAATACGTGACGGTATCAGAAGCATGACTGTACGAATTCTGGGCGCATTCCTTGCGATCGTCGTCCTGTCCGGATGCACCTCCATGCTGACGATCGAGCATAACCGACGGACGGCCGCATACGATGAGGTGAACCGCGCCGTCCGGGGGAAAGTGGCTCGCCTGGTGCTGCATGACGGCTCCCGGATGGATGCCGTCGACGTGCACGTCGATGCGGAGTCCCTGACCTGGCTGGACCGCCGAACGAACACGTTGGAGAGCATCCCGACGACGGATGTTCGAGAGGTGAGTGTCGTTCGGGCCGGCGCGCATGCCGTTCGGGGTTTGATCGCCGGGCTCGCCGCAGGCGCCGCCGTCGGCGGCCTCCGTGCCGCTATCGAAGGCGATGATCCTGAATTGGGCGCCGATCCGTTCGCCCTTACGCGCGCCGAGAAACTGCGCATCTACCCTGCTGCGCACGCCGTATACGCTTCACTGTTCACCACGCCGATCGGTGCCGTTCTCAGCGCGCGTCGTACCTACCGTTTCGAGGCGGCGGACGTGACCCTCGAGCGATAGCGGTTTCAAAAAGCAAGCCGCACAAACAAAAAAGCGGGTCCGCCTTTCGGGGCGGACCCGCTCTCTCGTTCCGGTTACTCGATTACATGTCCTCGAACTGGACAGGAATCGTGTCTACGCGACGCGCCTGGGCGGCACCTTCCTTCTTCGTGGTGCCGGGCAGGACGCCGCGGCCTTCGGTCTGGAAGCGGCTGGCAGCTATGCCGTTGTCGACGTAGAACTGCTCGACGGTCTGCGCGCGGTCTTCGGAGAGCTGCTGCGGATTGCGCTCGCCCGGAGCCGCATACCCGATGAGCTCGCCGCCGAGGTTGGGGCACTGCTCGATGATGTCAAGGTTCTCCTGCAGCGCGGCGCGTCCCTCGTCGGTTAACGTGCTCGAGTTGCGTCCGAAGTAGACCGAGTTCATCTCCGTAATCTCGAGACAGATCGCGGCGATGCACTCCTCGGCGACGATGGTTATCGACTGCGTATCGCTCCCGGCCTCGTTCGACGCCGTCAGCGTCACCGTGTAGGTGCCGGTCTCGGTAAACGTATGCGAGACGCTCTCGCCCTCACCCGTGGCGCCGTCACCGAAGTCCCAGCTGTACGTGATCGGCTCGTCGCCGTCGACGTTGGCGTCGAAGTCGACCTCGACGGGTTCGCAGAGTTCGAACTGCGTCTGGCTGGCGTCGATGCTGATGATGCTCGCCGGAACCGGTTCACGCGCCGTTACGGTACACGTCGCCGTATCCGTGGCGCGTTCGTTATCGGCCGTAACCGTCACCGTGTACGTGCCGCCGGACGTGTAGCTGTGCGAGGCGGTCATGCCGGTGGCCGTCGAACCGTCACCGAAGTCCCAGCTAATGGCGACGGGCTGCGTAGCGTCCGCATTGACGGAGACCGTGAAGGTGCCGGTCTCATCCGTTTCCAGCGTCTCGGCCGGGCAGTCTACCGAGAGAATCTCCACCGGGGTAAAGGCGGGCTGGAAGTTGATCTTCAGCCCCAGCGAAAGCGAGTTCATCACGTCGAACGGCAGAAAGCTGTCGCCGGTGCCCGGCGTGTCTTCAGACTCATCGAACCCGTCGTCAGGAAACGTCACGTTGGCCAGATTTTCGAGGACGAGCGACATTCTGTCGTTCAGCACGACGTCGAGGCCCACGCCGAGGGCCGGGCCATACGTCAAGCTGGTGCGTCCATCCTGTCCCTTCGATACGTGTGCGCCGATGCCGACGAACGGCGCAGTGCGCGCCGTTGATGCGACGCGGTAGAGCAGCTGGCCGCTCGAATACATGCCTGCGAAGTCGACGTTCGCCGGCGCATCCGGCCCGTAGTGTATGGCAAGCGGGTGGTTAGTGAGCTGATACCCCAGGCTGATGCTCGAGCTCTGATTGTATTGGTACCCGAACTCGAGACCCGCCGAAAACGGCGGCGGCTCTCCGCTGACGCTCCAGCTGTCCATGTTGAAGTTAAAAGGCGACTGCTCGGTATCTCCGAGATGCCACGCCACGCCCACGCGTGGTTTGATGAAGAAGGTCTCATCAGGGCGCAAAAACTGTGCGCTGGCGTCGGGGATGAGCAGGAATGAGAAAATACCGACGAGTACGGCCGACAGTATCTTCGTTCCCGAG
>CAZXHQ010000430.1:0-3657 GCA_964640145.1 uncultured Rhodothermales bacterium
CATAGACTTCGACGGCGAGCGCAATCTTGTCGTCGTCGAGATCCTCGCCGAACGGCGGCTTGATGAGCTCGAGATACCAGTCGCAGTAATCCTTCCAGAAAAGGTCGTAGATCTTGCTCACGGCCTCGTTGAGGCGGTAGCGGGCGAGCGCCTCGTCCACCTCTTCGATCGTGGCGCCGAGGCGGTGCAGGATCCAGCGCTCCACCAGCTCGAGCTCGTCGAAGCCGCGGCTGCGCCGGTAATCCCGGCCCTCCTCCATGAACTGCCCGAACACGTTGAATGCGTTCCAGATCTTGTTGGCGAAGTTGCGCCCCATCTCGAACTTGCTCGGATCCAGCTTGATGTCCTGCCCCTGCGCGCACAGGATGGTGAGCGAAAAGCGGACGGCGTCGGCGCCGTACTGCTCGATCATGTCGAGCGGATCGATGCCGTTGCCGAGGCTCTTGGACATCCACCGGCCGTGCTTGTCCTTGATCATGCCGGTGATGAAGATGTCGCTGTACGGCTTCTCCCCCGTGAAGTGATAGCCCGCCATGATCATCCGGGCGATCCAGAAGAAGAGGATATCGTAGCCGGAGACGAGGACGGTGGTCGGATAGAAGTAGTCGAGTTCGGGCGTTTTCCGGGGCCATCCAAGCGTGGCGAAGGGCCAGAGCCACGACGAAAACCACGTATCGAGGACGTCCTGGTCCTGCACCATCCCGGGCTCGGGCGGATCGACCGAGACGACGAAGTCTCGGCTGTCGTCGATCTCCCCGGTCTCGTCGGCGTAGTACCAGACGGGGATCCGATGACCCCACCAGAGCTGCCGCGAGATGGTCCAGTCGCGGATGTTTTCCATCCACCTGAAATACTCGTTCTCCCACCGCTTGGGATAGAAGGAGATGTCCCCTTCGCGTACGGCCTTGATGGCAGGCTCCGCGAGCGGCTTCATCCTCACGAACCACTGCCGCGAGATGAGCGGTTCGATGACGGCTTTCGAGCGGCTGGAGATCGGAACCGTATTCCGCGTCGGCTCGGTCTTGACGAGCAGGCCCATCTCCTCGAGATCGGCGACGATCTTATCGCGGGCCTCGAAGCGGTCCATCCCTTCGTACGGCCCACCGTGCTCGTTGATGGTGCCGTCGGGATTCATGATGTTGATGGTCTCGAGATCGTGCTTGCGACCGATCTCGAAGTCGTTCTTGTCGTGGGCGGGCGTGATCTTGAGGGCACCCGCCCCGAACTCCATCTTGACGTAATCGTCCGCGACGACAGGTATCTCGCGGTTCAACAGCGGAAGCACGACCGTCTCACCAACGAGATCCGCATAGCGCTCGTCGTCCGGGTGCACGGCGACGCCCGTGTCGCCCAGCATCGTTTCCGGACGTGTCGTGGCGATGGTGACGTGACGGTCCCGGTCTTGCATGGGATAGTTGACGTACCAAAGCGCGCCCTCCCGCTCGACGTTGTCCACTTCTTCATCGGAGAGTGCCGTCCGGTTTTCCGGATCCCAGTTGACCAGGTAGTCGCCGCGGTAGATGAGGCCTTCGTCGTAGAGCCGCACGAAGACCTCCTGCACGGCCCTGGTGAAGCCCTCGTCGAAGGTGAAGCGCTCCCGGCTCCAATCGCACGAATCGCCCAGGCGTCGCTTCTGCTCGAGGATCCTGCCGCCGTATTCCTCTTTCCACTGCCACACTCGCTCGACGAACCGTTCACGTCCGAGCTCCTCGCGCGAGGTCCCTTCCTCCTTGAGCCGGCGTTCGACGACATTCTGCGTGGCGATGCCGGCATGATCCAGCCCGGGGATCCAGAGGGCCTCGTAGCCCTGCATGCGACGGATCCGGGTAAGGACATCCTGGACCGTATCCTGCAGGGCGTGTCCCATGTGCAGCGCACCCGTCACGTTGGGCGGGGGCATGACGATCACGTGCGGTTCCTTGTCGGGGTCGACCTCGGTCCGAAAGAGATCGTTCTCCTCCCAGAACCGGTACCATTTGTCTTCTATTTCAGTCGGATCGTAGGCGGTGCTGCCTTCGGCTTTGGCCGTCCGGGTCGCTTCCTTCGTCGACATATTCGTTCCCTGCTGATAAATCTACCATGACTACCTACGCAAGCGATTCTGAAATATTCCCGGCTTCTCAGCGGCGCCCGAACGCCGTCTGAACGTCCGGCGGCGCCCAGCGCGTCGGCACTCGTGCCGCCGATTCGCTCCTCCTCGGCGTGGATCGGCGTCACCGCGGTGTTACGACTTTGGAAGCTCGCGGCATTAACGCTTTGTTTTCCAGTTCCTTTTGCAGAGACTGACACTCCATCAGTTCGCCCAGCCGATAAGGATGAGGAACCATCATGCCAGTCTGCGAGACGTGTGGGAACGATTACGACAAGGCGTTTCAGGTGACCATGGACGGCTCTGCACATACCTTCGACAGCTTCGAGTGTGCGATCCAGGCGCTGGCGCCCACCTGCGACCGGTGCGGCGTGCGCATCGTGGGTCATGGACTAGAGGCCGACGGCGACTTCTACTGCTGCAAGCACTGCGCCGATCAGGCGGGCGTCGGGGGGCTGGAAGACCGGGTATAGCACACCGGGGGTTGACGACCGGATGCAGCGCGGAAGCCTGCCGTACGGCACGCCCTGATGAGATCAGGTGTGCACGGCCTGCGACGACGCGGACGCGTCTTGCTCGGGCAGGACCGTATGCAGCGCGGCCAGCAGCTTTTCGGCCGTAAAGGGCTTAGAGATGAACGTGCCCGCACCGGCATCGAGCGCCTCTTGCCGTCGGTCGACCGCCATGCCGCTTGCTGCGATAATGGGGACTTCCTTGCTCTTCGCCCGAATGGTGCGAATCGTTTCGAACCCGTCCACGTCGGGCATCATGAGGTCGGTGATCACCGCATCGATCACGTCGCCGTGCTTGCTAAAGAGCTCGATCGCCTGCCGCCCGTCTTCTGCGGTCATCACGTCAAAACCCGACTCTTTGAGGGTCTGCGCCGCCGAATCGAGAATGAACGCCTCGTCGTCGACGAGCAGGATCAATTCCCCGTTGCCGTCGGCAAGCGTGACGTGCTCGTCGCTGTGAACCGCATCGGCGGAGCGGTCCTCGTGCGCGGCCGGAAGGTAGCACCGGAAGGTGGTGCCGTCGCCCGGTTCGCTGTCCACGTCGACGAATCCGCCGTGGCTTTTGACGATGCTGTAGACGCTCGAGAGCCCCAATCCGGTGCCTTTCCCTGACGGCTTCGTCGTAAAGAAGGGCTCGAACACCTTGTCGAGTACCTTGGGCGGGATTCCCGTGCCCGTGTCTTTCACCTGGATGCGGACGTAGCGACCGGGCTCCACATCCGGATTCGCGCGGATCTCCTGTTCGCCCAGCACGACCACCTGGCCATCGAGCTGGAGGCGGCCGCCATCCGGCATCGCATCCCGGGCGTTGACGCAGAGATTCATGATAATCTGCTGGATCTGCGTGGCGTCCCCTATGACGGGGGGCAGATCATCGTCCATCCGGATGTCCACGTCGATCGACGACGGGAAGGTCTCCGTCGTGATTTTCTCGACCTCCTGGACGATGCGGTCGATCTTCAGCGGCACGCGTTCACCCTCGACGCCGCGAGCAAAAGCGAGCACCTGCTTCACCATGTCGGAGCCGCGCTGGGCGCTGCGCCGAATCATCTCCAG
>CAZXHQ010000431.1:0-3652 GCA_964640145.1 uncultured Rhodothermales bacterium
CCCTGATTCCGGACTTGACGTATCGCGGCGCCTGGCGCGCGCAAATCGAAGGCGTGCGGGTGGCATCCGACATGCGACGGCAGGGGATAGGGCGGGCTCTGATGGAGCACGCCATCGAACGGGCCCGGCGGTCACGCTGCAATCTCATGCAGCTCACGACGGACAAGCGGCGTCCGGAGGCCGTGCGGTTCTACGAGGCGCTCGGCTTTCGGGCCACGCACGAGGGCATGAAGCTCGTGTTCTCCCACTCGCAGGATGCGTAGGTCGAAACCCGTCGGCCGGTCTCGGTATGTGAGAATGGAGGCAACGGACGGAATGGTACGCCTCTGCGGCGTCGATTCGGCCGGACGAAGGAAAGAGTCTGTACCCCAGCCGTCACGTAAGCTCCGTCTCGACCGCGTCGACGAAGCGGTCGATCTCCTCTTCCGTGTTGTAATAGTGGACCGAAGCCCGCAGGAGGGGCGGCAAAGACCGGGCCTCCGCATCCAGAAGCGTCGAGCCGGGCCCGGACACGGACACGTTGATCGACTGCCCGCGCAATCGCGCCTTGATTGCGGCCGCGTTCCGGTTCGCCGCTTCGAACGAGACGATGCCGCACTGCGTGCGGCCGATATCGCGCAGCATCGTTCCCGGAACGGAATCGAGGCGCCCACGCAGCAGCTCAGCAAGGCGGGTGACGCGTTCCCAGGTGCGTTCAAGGCCGATGTCGAGCGCATAGCGAGCAGCGGTTCCGAGTCCGATGACGGCCGCCTTGTTCGATTCCCATAATTCGAAGCGGCGGGCGTCCGGACGAAGCGCATAGCTTCGAGGTCCTGTCCACTCGGCCGAGAACAGGTCCGGCATCGGAGGATCGAGCCGGTGGAGGAAGTTCGAACGGACGTAGAGAAAGCCCGTCCCGCGCGGGCCGCGGAGGAACTTGCGTCCCGCCGCCGAGAGCATGTCGCAGCCGATCGCGTCGACGCTGACGGGCATCTGCCCGACGGACTGGCAGGCGTCGAGCAGGTAGGGAATGCCGTGTGCCCGTGCGACCGTTCCTACGTCCGAGGCCGGATTGATGAGGCCACCGTTCGTCGGAACGTGGCTCAGGGCGATGAGACGGGTTTTCAGCCCGATCAGGCGCTCGAGCGCGCCGACGTCCACCTGACCGGAACCTTCGCTCGGTGCCACGTCGATTTCGACGCCGTCACGTCGCACGCGGTGGAGAAAGGCGATGTAGTTGCTGGCATACGACGCCTGCGTCGTGAGAATCCGATCACCTTCCGAAAGGCGGAGCCCATAGAAGCCCATGTTCCAGGCCCGGGTCGCGCTGTCGGTGACCGCGATCTCATCCGGAGAACACCCCAGCACATCGCCGATCGCGTGGTAGACCGATTCCAGATCGTCGCGAGCGGCCTCAGCTGCTTCGTACCCGCCGATCTCCGCTTCGAGCCGCAGATGTCCCGTCACCGCCCCCAGGACCGCGCTCGGCATGAGCGAGGCGCCGGCATTGTTGAAGTGCAGGACGTGCCGGCAGCCTGGCGTCTCCTGCCGAACCTTCGCGACATCGATGCTCATAGCGTGTGCTGCTGTTATTCCCGTACCGTCTGTGACGAGCTTACGTAGCTGTGCCGGCGCGCGGACAGAAGACGCTGGCTGCGCCGGGTGGGTCCGAATCGCTTACAATGTACGCTGCTGAGTGGCATGGTGACCACGACCGGCTGAAAGTGGGCAAGCGGCCGTTACATTTCCACTCCGGGCCGGAAGAAATTCGGAAGATGCGGGGAAGACTTGATAGGTAGACTACGAGCCAGTCATAATTCTCGTCCATGTATTCAAGCAACACGCAAACCATGACCACGCAAACGCAGCAGCAGATCAACAGTGTCGACGTCGACCAGCTCACGGAGACGATAAACGCCATCCAGGACAACCCGAGCCTGGCAAAATTCCGGTTTCGTGCGAAGACCGAATGGATCGAGGGCGGACGCTCGCGCACCCGCATCCAGGGCTTCTACGGGGCCGGTCAGGAGGATGAGTCGCGGACGGAGCCGCTGATCCTCGAGGGCGATGAACCGCCGGTGCTCCTGGGAACGAATCAGGCACCGAATGCCGTGGAAGCCGTGCTCCACGCGCTGACCTCATGTCTTACCGTCGGCTTCGTCTACAACGCGGCCGCGCAGAGCATCACTGTAGAAGCCCTTGATTTCGAGATAGAGGGCGATCTCGATCTGCATGCTTTCCTGGGCCTATCGGACGAGACTCGACCCGGATACGAGGGGATTACGGTCACATACCGCGTGCAGGCTGACGCGCCCGATGAGAAGCTGGACGAGCTCTGCGCCTACGTACAGCGGACCTCCCCCGTGATGGACATCATCCGCAACCCCGTGCCGGTGACCGTGCGGAGAGTTAAGTAGCATCCGCCGGCAGAAGATCGTACCTTTCCGGTGAACGGCTGCCGCCGTCGTGGGGCGTCCACGCTTCCGGCGTGCGGGGGGCGCGGCGGGGATAGCGCGAATCGACCTTCGGCCGGAGGTCCGGACCGGTCTCGACCCATGATCGAAACGGCTTTAAGGCGTGATCGCATCGTTGCGATCGCCGCACTGACACTCGTCACCGTTCTGGCCTGGGCCTGGACGCTCTCCGCCGCGCGGATGCCCATCGACGGCGGGATGCCCGGCATGGCCGTCGGCTCCCGAGCCGCATGGTCGGCCGGGCACGCCGTGCTGATGTTTGCCATGTGGTGGATCATGATGGTGGCGATGATGCTGCCGAGCGCGGCGCCGTTCGTCCTGCTGGGCCTTTCGCTCCATCGGCGCGAAGGCGGGGCCGGACGTTCGACGGCCGCCTTGATGGCGTCCGGCTATCTCGGCGTATGGGGACTCTTCAGCGTCGGGGCCACACTCGCCCAGTGGGGGCTCGACGCCGCTGGACTGCTCTCCGCCGGAAGCGTCAGAACAGGCCCTGCGCTCGCCGGCGCCATTCTGGTTGCCGCCGGAGTGTATCAGCTGACGCCCGCCAAGCGGGCCTGCCTGAAGCAGTGCCGCTCGCCCGTGCAATTCGTCGTCGAGCACTGGCATCCCGGTGCCGTGGGCGCCGTGCGCATGGGCGTCGCGCACGGCACGTACTGCCTCGGATGCTGCTGGTTGCTCATGGGGATGCTGTTCGCCGTCGGCGTGATGAATCCGTTCTGGATCGGCGCGCTGGCGCTGTGGGTTCTGGTGGAGAAGTGGTCCCCTTACGGCGACCGTCTCCGATACGTAGCTGGAGCATTGCTAATTTTCATCGGCGCATTCATAATACTTCGTCTACTCTGGATCTCGTGAAGGAGGAGGTTGCGCCGACCACTAACCAGGAGAGAGACCATGATTGATTGGAGCATCGAGGCCGTTACGTTCGGCAACTGCAATTGCGACTACGGTTGTCCGTGCCAGTTCGAGCTGCGCCCGACGCACGGGCATTGCCAGGGTTTCGAGGTCGGGCGGATCGAACGCGGCCGCTTCGACGACGTCCGGCTCGACGGATTGTGCTACGGGGTCGTCTATTCGTGGCCGGGAGCAGTCTTCGAGGGGAATGGCACGATGCAGGCCATCATCGACGTGGAGGCCGATGCTGAGCAGCGGAAGGCGCTGGAGACTGTGCTGCACGGCGGAGAAACGGAAGAGGCGAAGAC
>CAZXHQ010000432.1:0-1825 GCA_964640145.1 uncultured Rhodothermales bacterium
GAGCGGAATGAGAGGAGCGTCCGGAGCTCCGAAGCCGGGATCGAGTTCCGCCGCCCGCATTCTTACATAAGAGCCTTACGTTTGCTACTTTGAATTCCGCGCAATCGCCGAGGCTCGAATTGTACCCTGTTCGCCGAGGCCTGGTGCATCATTTCGTACGTACGCTCACGACATATGAGGGTCGATCCAGCGGCACCCATGGGTTCGCATATGTGCGAATGGATGTACTCTCGTAGACGGCGGAACGGCTGCAAAACACCCCTCTATCGTGGGAGTGCTCGGCGCAGTCCGGGACGGTGTCCCCGCACGTGAAAACACGGTGTGCAGCGCCTCTTATGCACCAGATCGGCAAGTACATCATACTCGAGGAGATCGGCCGCGGCGGGATGGGGTGCGTCTACAAGGCGCGGGACCCGGTCATCGAACGCGACGTCGCCATCAAAGTGATCCTTGAACGGGTGCTGGACGTGCCCGAGGTACGCCGGCGCTTCTATCGCGAAGCGCGCTCGGCGGGCCGGCTCGCACACGAGAACGTAGTCGTGGTCCACGACGTGGGGGAGGATGACGGACGCCCCTATATCGTGATGGAGTTCCTCGAGGGCAGGGATCTTCGCGAGGCCCTTAACGAGGCCCGGCTATCGATCGACGAGAAACTCGAGATCGCCCTGTCGATCGGCAAGGGGCTTCAGTACGCCCACGAGCACGGCGTCATTCACCGCGACATCAAGCCGGAAAACATCCGACTCCTGGATGGCGGCCGTGTGAAGATCGTGGATTTCGGCATCGCCCGCCTGGACTCGGGAACGCAGACGCTGACGCAGGCGAGCATCGGCACGCCGCGGTACATGTCGCCCGAGCAGATCAAAGGAACCGAGGTCGATCACCGAACGGACATCTTCTCCTTTGGGGTGCTGTTTTATGAGCTCCTGATGGGGAGCATGCCTTTTCAGGGAGAGCACGTCTCCACGCTCGTGTACAAGATTCTCCATGAGGAGCCCGACCCCATCGAGCTGCAAGACCCGCGTACGGCCGGTCCAGTCCAACGGATCCTCTCGAGGTGTCTCGAAAAAGAGGTGGATCGGCGATATCCTGATTTCGGCGCCGTCATCACGGACCTGCAGAGGGTCATATCGAAGCGGCAGGAAACGCGCACGTTGCCTGCGGACACCGCCCACCTCGATCCGGACGCGACGATAACGATGCCCGGCGACGACCGCCTGCGTTCGCCGTTGAGGCCGCCCGATCGGGATTCCGCCTCCGCCGGCCGGCGGCTGTCGAGACGGTGGTTCCGGGTCGGCGTCGCCGCGCTGCTGCTGGCCATGGCGGCGGCAGGGGCCTTCGCGCTGGTGCGTTGGGCGGACGTGCCGGGAGATACGGATATGCTCGCGCAGTCCGCCGCGCCGGCCGAAACGACGAGGCCCGAGACGAATTCGCCTGACGGCGACCCGGCCGACGAACCGCGCGACGAGGGGAACGAACCGGCACCGGTCGACGAGAGCGTGACGTCCGAGCGAACGACCGAGGCCCCCCCGGCGTCGGAGCCGATCACGCGAGACGAGAACGCCGTGTCGGAAGACGATCCGGGACCGCGGGAGAGTCAGGAGCAGGAGGAGGAGGCTAGGCGCGCGCTGATGCAGACGGCCGATGCATCGAAGGACGAGATGGAGAGGGCGCGAAGTCGTGTCGAGGGCCCTCATGAGGACGAGCGGGTCCGCAGCGCCTTCGACGAAGCCGAGAGCCTGCGTCGCCGGGGCCTGGAGCAGTACGAGGGGGGTTCGTTCGCGGAGGCGAGCGCATCGTTTCAGGAGGCCGCGGCCGCATACGT
>CAZXHQ010000432.1:1925-3651 GCA_964640145.1 uncultured Rhodothermales bacterium
GTCGTACAAACCGAAGCGAGGGCCCTGCAGGAGAAGCTGAGGCAGGCCATCACGGACGAGGACTGGTCCGTCGTGCCCGTCCTGGTCAGAGACGGCTACTTCCAGCATGTGCGCGACATTCGGAGGCACTGGCGCATCACGGACGTGACGATTTCAGACCAGGCACCGAGCGTAGATCAGAACGGAGCGGAAGCCACGCTTCCGGTGACCGTAACGGTTCACTACGTCCAGCCCGGAGGGTTCGACCCGGGCAACTATTCGCTCTTATTCAACTGGATCTGGAAGAAGAGTGACGGTGTCTTGCAACTCGCTCAGCTGGAGCTTGTGCGCACGTCCGGCTAATCGCCCGCCTCGGTCCATGATCGAGATATTCTCCCCGAATAAAAATTTCCAACCCACGATGAAGCCACGTACCGTCATCCTCGCCGTCGTGCTCGTCCTCCTTTGCGTCCCGTCCGCCACGGCGCAGTCCCGACTGGAGGGGGCTCTGGCGGCGATGTACCGAGACTGCCTGTTCCCCACCAGTCCGTATTTCCAGAATTCGATCGCACTGAGCGAGCTGCAGGTTGCCCCCGGCATCAGCACGTTCATCGAGAACAATCTCGCCGCGATCCCCCTCACCCCGCCCACGCTCGAGCCGGCCATGCGGGATGGTGCCATCGTTGCGGCCGTGACGGGCTTTGGGCCGATCTATACGGAGAGCAGCGCGACGCTTGGGCAGCAGAAGGCCTTCATCGGGGCCAACTATTCGTATTTCAACCTTTCCAGAATCCGCGGACAGAATCTGAGCGACGTCGGTTTTCAGTTCGCCCAGGACGGCGACGGAGGCGACGTCGTAACGGCCCGCATGCCCCTCGACGTCGATGCGAGCATTATCTCGCTCTATGCCAGCTACGGGCTGACGGACTGGCTGGACGTCGGCTTCGCGCTGCCGATCGTACGGCTCCAGTTCGACAGCGAGCCCACGACGTTCCGCATCATCGGAAACGACACGGGTCTGCGCTACGGGGGACAGTACGACAGGGCGGATTATCAATTCGTCGGCGACTGGGCCGCGATTTATCTGCCGCCGAGCGACACCGATCCCGCGGCGGTGCGGGAAGAGAATCCGGTCGTGCCGCAGTCCGAATCCTACCTGAGCACGATCGCGGTACGTGCCAAGGTGCGACTGCCCGTGACGCTCGCCCGCGGCCGGACCGGCGCACTGATAGAGGCACGCATTCCGGCCGGACGAAACACCGATAACGTGCTCGGGGAAGGCAATTTCGGACTTCGCGTGATCTTCATCGGGGAGCTGGTACGTCAGGGCGGATTCAAGCCCTACGTAAACGTCGGCGGCCAGTACTGGGATGGGGCCCACAGCAGCGGCCTGAAGCTGGCCAGCGGCTTCAATCAGCAGCTGAGCTCGAAGCTGTTTTTCAGCTTCGACCTGCTGGGCGAACTGGACCTGGAGCAAGGCAACCCTCTCGCGCTCATCGATCGGTCTAACGCCATGGGCGACGTGGCGGTGAGCAATATCCCGTCATTGGGGTACGAGCATACGTTCAACGGGGCCCTCGGCCTTCAATTCGCCTTTTCGCCGCGACTGCATGCCTACGGCAGCGCTCTCTTCTCCTTCTTGAGCACCGGCCTGCAGTCGACGGTGGCGCCCACCTTCGGAATCGCCCTTCACTAAGGGCTCGTCACGAAATAAGTGCTACATTCGGCCGGCTGCGAAGACGGCCCA
>CAZXHQ010000433.1:0-3645 GCA_964640145.1 uncultured Rhodothermales bacterium
GGTACGGCAACATCCCCGAAGAGACGGCCTGGTATCGCCATCGTCTCGATCACGGATGGGAAGTGCACAGCGCGATCCTGCTGATCTTCCACTTCATCCTCCCGTTTCTCGTGCTGCTGCCCAGAGGCGTCAAGCGCTCCAAGCCGCTGCTGGGCATTATGTGCGCGTGGCTGCTGGTGATGCAGTGGTTCGACCTGCACTGGCTGGTCATGCCCGTGCTTCATCCCGACGAGGCCGGCATTCACTTCCTGGACATCACCAGCTGGCTCGGACTCTTCGGCCTCTTTGCGGCGGTTTTCATGTATCGTCTCGCGCGGCACAGCCTGGTACCACATCGATCCCCCTATCTGGAGGCGTCGCTCCACTTCGAAAACACGTGAGCGGTGCCGCGACTGGTTTTCATTCTAGTTTCATTCCGGCCGTCGATCCGTGAGAATCCGTCTCGCGTTTGCTGATGACTCCGGACATCCGCCTCCGCCGTATGGCCCGTCAAGAAGCTTTTTCGAGAGTCCCCGTGCTGGTCGCCCCTCGCGCGCAGGCCGTCCTCGACGGTGCACGCGTGAGCTTCATCTGGAAACCGGTGAGGTACGCGAGCGGGTACCGTCTCCAGGTTGCCCGGCAGCCGTCGTTCGAGGAGCTGGTCTACGAGTCGGACGAGCTGAACCGTACGGAGTACACGCTCCGCAACGAGCTTCCTATCGACGACGACACGTATTTCTGGCGCGTGCTCGCCACCGATGAAGACGGCGTCGTGCACGGGGAAGACAATATCGAGAGCTTTGTCAGCTCGACCGCCGACGCGGCGGGCCGGCATATTGCCCAGCCCGATCAGGATGAGGAGTTCGGTCCCATCGGCCGCATCTTTCACGGCGCCGTCGTCGAAGCGGCTGCGGAAGTCTCCGACTCTCCCCGGTGGGTGCAGGAAGAGCACGAGCTCGGCGTCGAGCATGAAGGCGTCGAGGCCGGGCAGATCCTGGGCTTCGTGCTGGCCACGGCCGTGGCGCTCGGTCTTGCCGTCTTCACCCTGTTTCAGTACGTCGATATCACGGCGCAGGCGGTCCGTATCGAGGCTACCGGCCGAAGCGGCTATCCCGAGCTCCTGGAGAATCGTCTCCGCGCTATCGAACGCCTCACGCAGTACGACGTCGTAGAAGGGGAGGAGGGCCGCTATCGGATTCCCATCGACCGGGCCATGGAGCTGATGACCGGCGAGGACCGGACGGATGCCGACTATTCACGGGAGCTTGACTTCGGGCACCAGAATTGATGGGAAGGATACCACTCCGATATCGGCGGACGGCGACGATGCTCCTGCTTGCGGCAGCGACAGCCGCGGGTGCTACGGCCCAGCAGACGGGCCAGATGCCGCGGCAGCTCGAAGGCACAGGCATCGACGAGCAGCTCGGCGCCGTCATTCCGACGCATCTCGCCTTCCGGAACGGAGCCGGCGACCCGGTCCGCCTCGACAGCTATTTCGACGGCGAGCGTCCCGTGCTTCTCGCCCTCGTCTATCACGACTGCCCCATGCTGTGCAATCTTGTGCTGCAGGGGATGACGCAGACGCTCGCCCGGATGAAGTGGACGCCGGGTGACGAATTCGAGGTCGTTACCGTGAGCTTCAATCCCCGCGAGACGCCCGAGGTCGCCTCCGACGCGAAGGAGATGTATCTCGGCATGCTCGGTCGTCCCCGGGCGGCAGCCGGCTGGCACTTTCTTACGGGATCGGACGCGTCCATCGACGCATTGACCGACGCGGTCGGATTCAGATACAGGTGGGTGGAGGAGCAGGCGGAATTCGCCCATCCATCGACGCTGATCTTTCTGAGCGGAGACGGAAAGATCTCCCGTTATCTGCACGGCATCGAGTACAAGCCCTCCGACGTGCGGACGGCGCTGGTCGAAGCATCGGAGGGGAAGGTGGGCTCGGCGGTCGACCAGATCATCCTTTACTGTTTTCAGTACGACCCCAACGCAAATTCGTACGTGCCGCATGCGGTGAATCTGATGAAGCTGGGCGGGGTGCTGACGATTCTCCTCCTCGGGTCGATGCTCTTCATGTACTGGCGGCGAGAATCGCGTCGGTCATGGAAGGAGGCCGCGGCATAACGGAGCTCTCCTTCGGGTGCTGCGCTGGTTTCCGATTGAGGGCAACCAGATCATCAGATCGCAAATACGCTAACATATGACTGCTGCTGCATCGCGCTCTGCGTCGTTCCGCCTCCTCGCCATTGCTCCGCTATGACTCCCCGGCACGTCTGGCGGAGCCTGCGCGTCGACCCCAACATTACGGTACCTACGTAGGAAATGATGTCTTAGTTAGAGTCTCGGACCAAGAGATATGAACGGCTCATTCTGGCTGCCGGAAGGCGCGTCCACGTTGTCCGCCGAGATCGACAGCCTCTTCTACTTCGTAACCTGGGCGAGCGCGATCCTTTTTGCCGGCGTCGTGGGGGCGATGATCTATCTGGCGTTTCGGTATCGGCGGCGCGCGTCCCGCGAAGTCCCGGCGCCCGTCGAGCCCAGCAAGGTCGTGGAGATCTCCTGGATCGTACTGCCGACGATTCTGGTGTTGATCGTCTTCAACTGGGGCTTCAAGCTGTTCGTCGAGCAGGGACTCGCGCCGCCCGACGCGTACGAGATACAGGTACGCGCTGCGATGTGGAACTGGGAATTCGAGTACCCGGACGGGACCGTCACCTCCGGGGAGGTGCACGTTCCGGTGGACCGGCCGGTGCGGATGATGATGAGCAGCGTCGACGTGCTGCACAGCTTCTTCGTGCCCGAGTTCCGGGTCAAGCAGGACGTGCTCCCGAATCGCTACTCGTCCGTCTGGTTTGAGGCGACGCGCGCGGACACCTTCACCGTGTTCTGCACGGAGTACTGCGGAACGGGCCATTCCGCCATGCTCGCCACGCTCGTCTCGCACTCGCAGGGTGATTTCGACGAATGGCTGGCGTCCGCCGGCGTCGACGAAGACATGCCGCTTCCGGAGCTCGGTCAGCAGCTCTACGAGCAGCGCCAGTGCATAGCATGCCACAGCCTGGACGGCACGCCGGGCATCGGGCCCAGTTTCGAGGGGCTCGACGGATCCGTGCGGACGATGGCCGACGGAGAGACCGTCGAGGCCGACGAGAATTACATTCGGGAATCGATCCTCGAGCCCGGCGCGCGCATCGTGGAGGGATTTCAGAATGTCATGCCTCCCGCCTACGGTAGCCTCAGCGAACGGGAGCTGTCCGGACTGATCGAATTCATCAACCAGCAGTGACGTACGACGGCGGCGCCCTTCGGTGCTGGACGTCCCACCTCCTACCGATAGAGTAAGCTCATGGCGGAAGATCAAAGTCAGACGACGGCGACCGCGTCCCACGCGGCCGACGCCCATCACGGTCACGGCGACTACTGGACCCACGAGAAGGGTTGGAAGTCGTGGCTGCTGACGGTCGACCACAAGCGGATCGGCATCATGTACGGCATCACGGTGGCGATCGCGTTCCTCGTGGCGGGCGTGTTCGCGCTGCTCGTGCGCGCCGAGCTGTTTCTGCCCGGCGAGACGTTCATGACCGCCCGAATGTATAACCAGATGTTCTCGCTGCACGGGATCATCATGGTGTTCGGCTTCATCATTCCGGCCATTCCGGGCTT
>CAZXHQ010000434.1:0-3643 GCA_964640145.1 uncultured Rhodothermales bacterium
CTCCTGGCGTCGGCGCGCGCCACCTGCAAGGACGCCTCGGCCTGGCGGAGCTGATCGCGAAACGACACGTCGCGAAGGTATACGAGCGGCTCACCGGCCCGAACGGTCGCTCCATTCTCGGCGGCCACCCGTTCCACCGGCGCGGAAATGTCCGAGTAGATGGTCACCTGATTGTCGGCGCGGACCGTCCCGCTGAAGCGGGCTTCCATCGGAAGGGCACCGTGCCGGGCCTGCACCGCCTCGACGGTGGGCGTGGCTCGCGCTTCACCGCGTGGCCCGGGCGGCCGCGCTTCGGACTCGCCACCGCTGCAGGAAGAAAGGAGCAACGCAGCAGTCACTGAGAGGATAGCTGAGAGGATAGCTGAGCCCTGGGCCGTCGGCGGGCGGTCCAGTACGCGGAAATCTTTTGGCATGCGATCATCGGCGATCTAACGGAAAGGCGACAGCCGTGGTACGCAGGCTCGGTCGATAGATTCCAGGAGTGTCACGAACTGCACCGGTACGTGACGAATGTCACGCCACGGGGTCGGAACACCAAAAAGGCCGGGTCCCGCCTCGGAACCCGGCCTGACTCGATTTCGCCGAACGTGGTCGCTACAGTCCGACCAGCACTCCGCCCCGCACGCCCACGCCGACGTCTCCGTCGACGTGCATCCGGGCTTCGGTGAAGGGCCGAATGCGAGCCATGCCCCACTCGGCACCGAAGAGGAGATTCAGGCCGGCAGCCGTATTCCCGTCGCCGCCGCCGACCTTCCTGTAACCGATGCCCAGACCCGCGCCGGCATACGGGGTAAACGTCGTATTATTCACGCCGAACAGATACAGGGCGTTGGCGTCGATTTGCAGCCAGGTCATGCCGTCGATGAAATACGTCTCGACCGAGGGATTCAGGACGACCGGCAAGGCGGCCGGTGCGTACCGAAACTGGCCGCCCATAAAGAATTCCTCGGCGTCGATGTTATATCCGGCATTTATGCCCACACTGTTCTGGGCCGCCGTCTCGTGAACGTCCGCAGCGAGAAAAACGGCAAGAAGGACGATGAACATTGCGAGTCGCTTCATATTATCTCTCGGCGCGTACGCCGTTATTGTATGAATGAAAACAGATAGATCGATAGGCACACCCGCTGTAATCGGGCGATTTGTCGGCTAGTTTCGCGACTCGCTCGGCGAGCTGGTAAAGGCCTCGTTACAGAACCAGTCCGTTACACGCTCCGGCGCAGTAGCTGCACATACTATATCCGCTCACGCCCGTGCCGTTCGGGAAGCTCCCACCCCACATTGCGTCTACCGCTACAATTTATCCCGCCTAGTCCCCCCGCTCGGCGGCCCGCCGCGAACCGGGCCGCCGCCGTCCTGCTCGCCGTCGCTCTGGCGGCCCTCGCTGCGAGTCCGGCCGTCGCGCAGGAAGGGGCTCTCAAGGGGGTGGTCTGGACGGTGCCGGAGGGGCAGGCTCAAGCCGAGCAGGACCTGCGCGCCATGGCGGACGCGGGAATCGAGGCGGTCCGCTCCGGCTTGATCCGAAGCGAGAAGCTGCTGAGCCTGGCCGATACGCTCGGGATTGCGCTCTACCTCGACCTGCCTCTCTCCAGATTGCCCGCAGCACGGATGGTCGATACGCTCGACTATGCACGCGCCGTCGTCGACACGGCGGCGGCCCTTGCGGGGCGCCACCGTTCCATCCAAGCGGTCGGAATGGCGCGCTATGCCGACACGTCGGATCCGGCGGCCTGCGCGGTGCTGGACGAGCTGCACCGTCGCCTTCGATCGCGGGCGGGTCCCGGCATATCCACCTACTACGTCACCCGCTTTGTGGAGAACGACGTCTGTTCCGAAGCCGTCGACTTCGTGCTTATCGACGCTCGCGGCGCTGAAAACCCTGCGGAGCTGCTGCGCTGGTGGCATGCGGCGCATCCCGGAGGCTCGGTAGGCCTCGCGGCCTTCGGGGTATGGGTCCGGAGCGACACGCTGCGCGGCCTGGCGGTGCCCGCATCGCCCGAACGCCAGGCACGCTACCTCGAGAGGCATCTTGCCGTACTCTTGTCCGATACGCTTTCCGCTCCACTTCGAGCCCTCTTCGTCTACCGGTGGCGCGACGCGCCGCTCAGCTACGCGAATACGGCGCACGATCTCGAGCACCCCTACCTGGAACGCTACGGCTTGCATGCCGTCGACGACACCGCGCGACCTGCCCTGCGCGTGGTCGCGGGCATCTTTACAGGGCGGCAGACCGTGTTCGCCTTCGAGCGGGGCACGGCGCCGTCCGGGCCGGCACCGTGGTCGGTTCTTTTCGGCTGGGCCGTGATCGCTTCCCTGGGCATCTTCTACGCGCTTTCGCCCCGCTTCCGGAGCATGCTGCCGCGCTACTTTCAGGCCCGGTTCTTCTTTCGCGAATCCGTGCGGGAGGGACGCGACGTGCTGCTGGGTGCGAGCAGCATGCTCCTGGCGGCCCTGGGCATAGCGAGCGGGCTCGTCACGCTGGTCGTCGCGGATGCCGTGCGCCCGACCGCCACGTTCATGCTCGCACTGCGATGGCTGCCGCCGACGACGCAGGGCGCCGTCGCGACGCTGCTCGGGCGCCCCCTGCTCTTCATCGTACTGGTGGGCTGCATCCACGTCACGGCACTCCTCCTATGGTCGACCGTGCTCTCCGTACTGTCACGACGAAAGTTCACGCTCGCGCCTTCTCAGGTGTTGATGCTGGTGGTCTGGCCGCGCTGGCCCGTGCTCGCCGTGATGGTCGCGGCAATGGTCGCCGCCTCGCTGGAGGAACCGAACGCCTACCTCCTCGGCGGGATCGTCCTGACCTGGATGCTCATAGAGGTGGCTTCTGCTCTACGAACGCTTACGGATTTCCTGGCCGTCACGCGCATTCCTCTCTGGCTGCTGGCACCGGCAGCGCTGCTGCATCCGGGCGTCCTGCTTGCCGGGGTACTCGCCATGGTAGTGCTCGGCCATCAGCCGGAGTTCACGTACCTCAGACATGCCGCCATGCGTCGATAGGCCGCGCGAGGTTGAACCGGCTGGAGTCGGACGTCTATCCGACTCTGGCCAGGAAACGCTCCGCGTGCCGGGCGCTCGTCGCCCACATCCGATCGGAAAACGCCTGAAAGGGCTGCTTGAAATGGAGCCAGCCGAAGTGAAGCGAGATCGGTACGAATTCGAGATAGTCGCCCCGTCCCGGCAGGCGCGATACGAGGTCGATCATGAAATCGCGAAGTCCTGCATGGCGGATGCCGCGCAGCGAGTAGACGAAGCGGTCCGAATAGTAGCGGTACCGAACGTTCCGAAAATCCGGATCGAAGGTGGTAAGACCTTCGATGAAGTCGAGCTGCGGGCTGAGCTGTCCCTGAAGCCACGGCAGCACCGGAAGGTCGAGGCGGCTCATGGCCATCGCCAGGCTCCATTCACAGGACTCCTCACTCCGTCCTTCCTTGAGGCGGCTTCGGAAATGGGTCGCCTCGCGCTGCGCCAGAAACGAAGCGGCCGTCTCGCAGGCCTTGCGCGTCGTTTGCCGGTCCCCGCTGTAAATCATGCCGGCCTGCACGCGCGGGAGGTGCGTGATGCCGAACCGCTGCATGGTGCGCTGCCGGCGGTTCAGCAAAAAGTCGATGGCGACCTGCCAGCCCTTCGGCCCGCCGAA
>CAZXHQ010000435.1:0-3642 GCA_964640145.1 uncultured Rhodothermales bacterium
GTGATCACGGCATCGAGCGTGCTGTTGTACTGGATAAAGGCGGCGGCCGATACCTGTGTGTTGAGCGCCGCCTCGAGGCGCAGCCGGGCCAGGTGGGCCGTGAACTGCGCGCCGCGATCAGGGAAGCGAACCCGGTCGATGCCGTAGTATGCGCTCAGCTTCAGATGGCGCGATGGGATCCAGACCGGCTGGATGCCTGCCGAGAGTCGACGGCCGTCGAAAAACGAACCGGCCGATCCACTGATCGTCGCCCGCACGACGCGGCCGCCCGGTGTCGCCGCCCGGCCACGCACCTCGTAATAGCGGTACGTCCCCGCCAATACCTCCGTCGACCCTGACAGGTCGAAGGCATCGCGCACGTCTTCGTAGGCCATCAGCCCGGCGACGTTGAGCTCCGTTCCGGATTTCGTCCTGGCAAACCACATCGGACCGACCTCTGCCGACTCGACGGAGCCGTCCGTGTTGCGAAGAAAGGCGGCTCCCCTGAGGGAGACCTGGTGGCTCTGTAGCCACGACGTCGACGGCGAAGACATCCATCTTCTCGCGTGCGAGGGCGGCGAGAAAGTCGGCACGGTCGAGACCTGCAATGGCTGCCGCTTTTTCCTGGGAAATGTCTCCCCTACTGTACCAGTGGATCGCGGCGGCGAGACGCATATCTTTCGCAAACTCCTCTGGAGAGCGGCGTAGTGCGGAAAATATTTCGGGGGGGAGATCTATCGAGACAGTTGGCATGGCCTTACAATCTCTGTAATCGGAGTTCTGAATATCTCAGAAAGATTGATGGCGTTGTCAGCCGCTGCAGTCGGCGGATCCTTCACGACAGGTATATAGCACTCCACGTTAGGTCCGATCGTTCCTAACGAAACCACGGCGCCAGATTAAAACGGCAGTTCCTCATCCGAGGAAAATGCGTCGTCCGAGGGATAGGCCTCGTTCGAGGGATAGGCGTGATCCGAGGGATAGGCGTCCTCCTCCTCGTTGCGCAGGTGCGGTCCCTTCCATTCATCCCACGTGACGCCGTACGGGAACCCGGCCGACGTGTCGCCGACGATGTAGGCGAAGTTGGCGTCGCATTCGAAGAGCGGCAGCTCGCGGCTGCGGCGTTCTTCTTTTTTTGGCGTTTCATGGGTTATCACAGTCGGTCTCAGATCGTGGCGCATGGGCGCGCGGTGCGTACATCTCTCGAGTATAGGCAATGTCGCGGTTCGGTCCAGTGGTGATGGACCAATAAGCCCGCGGAGCGCTTCCATGTTGCTAGCCTCTGACGTGTCCGGGGACCTTCCATCTCGCAAGATCCGATGGTACCGTTGTACTTTTCAATGTGCACGACGAAACGGCGGCGATCGCGCCCATCCTCGCTCGCCGCTGCTTTTTCGTGAAGTAGCCGGAGAGAGGCGCCTAAAGCTGCTCCTCCATCAGCCTCATCAGCTTATACTTCCTTCGGTGCTTCGACGTGATTGCGGCGAGGTAGTCCCGCCAGGCCGTCTCGTCACCCAACTGCATATAGGCGTCCCGCACGGATTCGAGCCAGTCGACCGCATGGTCGTAGTAGGCAGAGCGACCCTCGTCCATAATCCGCTCGGCGTGATGCTTCGCGACGAGCACCACCCAATCCGGACGAACGTCCGCTGCCGCCTGCACGACGCGGCGAACCAGGCGAAAATCCTCCGGATGCCGGTTGGCGACGGCGACGGCTTCCTCAATGAGTCCTTCGTGCAGAAGGATGTCGACCCGGTCG
This sequence comes from uncultured Rhodothermales bacterium, assembly GCA_964640145.1. GTDB lineage: Bacteria > Bacteroidota > Rhodothermia > Rhodothermales > VXPQ01 > CAZXHQ01. Next base: position 1,739 of record CAZXHQ010000435.1, read on the forward strand.
TCGCCGTAGGTGCGGCTCGCCCGGATCCCGTCAAGCAGCGATTCACGATACGCCGGCCAGTCCTCCCCGGCGAGTTGTTTCACCCTACGAAAACTCGCCAGTGTCGGCCGGTCTCCGACCGCGATGATGGCAGCCTTAAGGGCCCGCTCCGTCTCCCCCATTCCGCCGGCGAGCGCGCTAACCCATTCGGCAAGCGGCGCAAGAAAATAACCTTCGAGTCTGAGTCCGTGTTCTCCGACGCGCAGCGCCTCTTCCAGGGCCCCCTCCTCGCGAAGGACGCGAGCAAGCGCAAACGCCTGATCCGTCTCCGTCATCAGCTCCAGACACTGCTCAACCGCTTCGTCGATCAGACCGATGCGCACTAGCATCGTCAGAAACGCCTCCAGGTACCCTTCCGATCCTGCAAGACGCAGGTATGCGTCGTACTCCTCACGGCGCTCAAGTATGCGAAGCCGGGCGTCGGTCACTTGTTCTGCTTCCCATCTCTCATCGACGCGCCAGGGCCTGATGCGGATGACGCCGTCACCTTGCAGGATCGCCGTTAGATCGGGCGCATTCCATCCCTCCTCGGCGGCCACGATGGCGGGTTCGAAAGCGCCGTCGATCCCGTACTGATAGATCTCGTCCTGCCACGCGTCGAGTTTCGAGGACCACGCTCGACGCTCTTCGGAGGCCAACTCGCCGACGAGCAGTGCCTCCGTCCATGCGGTCCCCAGCTCAAAGAAGAGCTCACCCAGTGCACCGTCGGAGTCGTCCAGGTGGATCCATCCGTCGACGTATGCGCCGGTGATCGCCTCGAGGGACTCCAGGGCGCCGCGGGCGTCGCCCGCCCGGATGAACATCCACGCGTTCTCGACCTCGTCTTCGATCTCCTTCACGATGCTGCTCACGTATGAATACGCGTGGGACGGCCGCATGTGGTCGAGTGAGTGAAGGATGGAAGCCACGCGCTGTTGAACGGCCAGCTGGTCTACGACCGAAGTGCGGTCACCGCCCTCGCCTGCGGGCGTCACGCAGATCTGCTCGATACGCTCGATGAGATGGGGATTCTCTGACGCCATTCGCTCCACCAGATCCGCAAGCTGATCTCGCGTCATCCTGTCTATGAGATCGCGGAGCGCCGGGCGCTCGTCGATCATTTCATGATTCCGGATGCACGTGAGCAGCACGGCCACGACGTGTTTGCACCAGCCCCCGTACGAATACGGGCACATGCATTCCACTCCTCTAATGCCCGAATCGTCGAAGTGGATGCGAACGGCGTAAGGGGCATAGTCACTGCCCTCGACGGACGCGTGCAGCACACTTCCCCGGCGCACCAGGTTGCTCACGGCGCCCGCCTCGAAATAATCTCGGCCGCGCCGAAGCGAGTCATGCGAGGCGTGCTGCGACAGGGCGGATTCGGTAAGACCGGGGATCAGCATGGAGGATGGATGATTGGCGCAGGACGTGCGAAGAGCGGTCTGCGGCGGCTCGTCAGGCACTTTCCTAAAAAGGATCAGCATGCTCGCGGCCATGCGCAAGCGACCAACTCGGCGACTTCTCAACAAGATATGAACGCTCGGAACCGCTCGACGTCGTGCTTCCAGCGGATACCTCACATGCTTACGAGCTGCGTTCACGCCGAAGAATCGCGCTCGCGGTGCTATTTCGCCAATGCCGTGGCTGACTGGGCAGGTGCGGGAGGAGCGTCGAAGTTCAATACCATCATTTATCGCCAGGACGCTGCGCCCGGTCGGGGCCGGCTTGAAGCTCCAGTCTGAGGACCGGGACGTCGCGTATGCCGTCTCCCAGACGGTGTCCAGGTCGGCGCGATGACTACTCACGTGTTCAATCCGGAGGCGTCAGAGTGGGCACGCGTGACCGACCGTGTATTCGGTACACCACGAAATCTCGCTTGTCCG
>CAZXHQ010000436.1:0-3638 GCA_964640145.1 uncultured Rhodothermales bacterium
ACGTACGTCGGTTGAAAGTTGAAGGACGAAGGTTCTTTCGAATTGGGCGTATCGATCAGGAATGAGAACCCTTCAACCTTCAACCTTCAACCTTCAACCTTCAACCGTCACTACCTAGATAGTAGCGAAGACCTATTCCGCCGCCCACGCTTCCTTCGGTGCTCGGGATGATGCCGAGGCGCGGCGTGAGATGCAAGAAGACCTCGAAACGCTCGACGAAGTAGTTGACGCCGAACTCGCCGCTGATCCCGATGACGAAGTCGCTGTCGTCCGGCCGGCCTTCCCGGACGCCTACGAGGACGCCCGGGCCGAGATAGAAGCGCAGTGGAGCATCGGGGATGGCGCTCTCGTACAGCGCGTGGCCGTTCATGAAGAAGAAATCGTCGAGATCCCAGGCCGCAAGCAGCTCATAGGCGAAGCCGGGACGCTCGTACAGCTTGATGGTGATGCCGCTGGGCTCGCCCAGCTGGCCGCCCACGCCGACGTCGCCGGCGGGGCTTTGCGCATGCGCTGAGGGCACGGCCGGTAAGAGCGCACAAGAAAGGGCCGCGAAGACCGCGACGGCGCGAACCTTCATCTGGGGAGAGGTCATGGCATAAGGGTAGGTAGGGGAGGCGGGTTGGGGATTCAGTGGTCGCCCCGCATGGCAGCGAGCAGGTCTGCGCGAAGCCCCTGGGCATCGCGCAGCTGCAGGCGTCCGGACATGAGCAGACGCAGTTCGCGCCGCTTCGCGGCATTTTCGTACCGCGTCTTCTCCTCGTCCGATACGGGGTTGATCGGCGGTACCTCGACCGGCGATCCCGTCTCGTCGACGGCTACGAACGTATAGAAGGCGCGGTTGCACTTGCGCCGGGTCTGGGTGCGGGGATTCTCCGCCCAGACGTTGAGCTCGATCTCCATGGACGTGCGAAAGGCGCGGTTGACCTGGCTCTCGACGACGACGACCTCGCCCTGAAGAATGGGTGATTGAAACTCGACCGTGTCGACGGCGGCCGTCACGCAGACGCGGTTGGCGTGGCGCTGCGCCGAGATGGCGGCGCTCTTGTCCATCAGGTGAAGCAAACGCCCGCCCATCATGTTGCCGAAACCGTTGGTGTCGTTCGGCAGAACGATTTCGGTCATGACGCAGCGGGAGTCGGCGACCGTTTTTACGGCGTCGGTAGGCGTGTTCATGTCTCAGAAGGTGGGATGCGAGAGCGCAAGAACATACGCTCTAACTTGAGACATGGGGCGTCGCTGCGCATGTTGACTTACGTTTTTTGATTTTTCTTCTTCGCCGCCGGGAAGAGGATGTTGTTCAGAATGAGACGGTAGCCCGGGGAATTCTTGTGCAGATTCAGATCCGTGGGGGGATCGCCGACGAAGTGCTGGTAGTCCTCGGGGTCGTGACCGGCGTAAAACGTGTACGTACCCTGGCCCAGGTTGCCGTGTACGTACTTCACTTCGTCGCGGCCCGGAGCTTCGGCGAGGATGACCGCGCCGGGCTTCACCGTCTCTTTTCGGAAGTTCGTGGTCTGGCCTATGAAGCCCTTAATCGTGGCGACGTGATTCTGCGTCAGCATGGTCGGCACCGGATCCCATTTCGCGCTGAACTCGAAGAGCGTAAAGTAATCGAGCGACGGGTTACGCAGCTGCGGCGGAGGCGGCCCCGCGTCGATGTCCGAGTGTTCGTACTCGGCCGGATTGAAGATCGGCGTGAAGTTGTGAAACGCCAGCGTTCGGCCGAAGTCGAGCTCCGCCACGGCATTCGGATCGACGGGGTCGCCGTCGTATTCCGCCGGCACGATATCCGTCTGGTGTGCGGCGAGCGCGATGTCGAAGGTGTCGGTGCCCGAACACATGGCGAAAAGAAATCCGCCCTGGGCGACGTATTCTTTGATGATCTCGCTGATGCGCACCTTGAGTTCGCTGACCTTCCGGAATCCATGGCGCCGCGCTACTTCCTCCGCATCGCGCTGCTGCTCGATGTACCAGGGCATATTCCGGTACTGCAGGAACTTGCCGTACTGCCCCGTGAAATCTTCGTGGTGCAGGTGGAGCCAGTCGTACTCGCCGAGCGTGCCGTCGAGCACCTCGTCGTCATAGATCATCTCGTACGGCACCTCCGCATACTCGAGGGCCAGCAGCACGGCGTCATCCCACGGCAGCGTCTGGTCGGGGGCGTAGACGGCGATCTTTGGCGCCGTCTCCAGCCGCACGACCGACGTGTTGCTGCCCTCGCTTTCGACTTCGGCAACCGTCTGGGCCGACGCGCCGGCGCTCAGGCGTTCGAAGTGGACCCCCCGCACCTGAAGTTCGGACTCCAGTCCGGCAGAGCTCGCGGCGAGGAACGATCCCCCACGATAATTGAGCAGCCAGTCGACGGCCTGCCCCTGTTCGAGCATCCAGAAGGCGACCCCGTAGGCCTTGAGGTGGTTCGACTGGCTGGCATCCATGGGTATGAGGATGTCCTGTCCCTGCGCGGGTGCGCTCCGAAGCAACATGGCCGCAAGGACCAGCAGAAAAGCTCTTGCGAGACGCGTCATCGTGTTCGCGGTATGTGAAGGTGGTATGCCGTCGGTTCGGTCGATCGTAGTCACACGCCGTCTCCCCGGAGGCGTCGAATCCGTTCGCGCGCCTGATTCGCAAGCAGCGAGCCGGGATAGTCGGAGAGGAGCCGGTGGAACGTCTCGATGGCCGGCTCCTTTTCGCCCAGGTCGTACTGCTGGACGTCGGCTGCGGCAAAAAGGGCCTTGTCCGCCAGGTGGCTTTGGGGATGAAGGAGCGGGATCTCGGCGAACGCCTGATGCGCTTCACGACTGCGGCCCATCTCTCGGAGGATTTCCGCCCGCTCATACCGGGCATCGTCGGCGAGCCGATGATCGGGATACCTCTTCAGAAGGGCGTTCACCGAATCGAGGGCAGCCTCATGGCGGCGTTGTTCTCTGGCCAGCAGGACCTGCGCAAAGCTGCGGAGCGGCACGTCGAGCGAATCCGGCCCCCGGTTTTCCATCATGAGCAGTTTCAGCTCGATCGCATCGTTGGACACGTCCGTCGAGGTGTTCGCGTCGATCACGTCGGCCAGCTCCTGCGCGACGTCGAACTCGCCGGCGAAAAAGTGAATCTTTGCGAGCTCGTACCTGGCGTTTTCCGCCAGATCACCCGTTCGAAGCCGTTCGATGAGCCTGTTGAATCGAAGCCGAGCCTCGTCCACGTCGCCTCTCATGAGCGCTGCTCGAGCGAGGTCGAAGGTGGCCTCGTTCGAGGCACGCGTGTCGGGGTAGGCGGCAACAACCTTTTGCAGGGTCGACTCAGCCGCATCAAGGTCGAAGAACACGTCCTGCTGCAGACGTCCGATACGTCGAAGGACCTCCGGGTAGGCATCGTGGTTGGGATGGCGCTGCAGGAAGGTGCGGTAGGCGGCGAGCGCATCGTCGTAGAGGGGAGCCGCCACCCGGTTGCCGTCTGCGTCGAAGGCGCGCTCACCCGTTTGCTGAGCCCAGCGCTCGTGCATTTCGCCGAGACCGGCGAGCGCCCGTGGCGCCGACGACGCATTCGGATACCGATCGAGCACTTCCTGGAAGGCTTGGGCCGCGATGTCATAGGCGGCGGCATCGGCCGCGATCTGAGCGAATTCGAAAAGCACCTGGCCGTTCTCA
>CAZXHQ010000437.1:0-3630 GCA_964640145.1 uncultured Rhodothermales bacterium
TGATATTCCATTCATCCCACCCATATCCAGGTGCATCACCCTCTCCTCTGCACGAGATATTAAGCTGGCGGCCGGTTGAATTCAACTCGAGGAGCGAACTGTTGCCGCGAGCCGGTACGGAGGCTTTCAGATTGACGCGCCGGCTTTGGCGTGGTCGAGCAGGAGCATGGCCATGTAAGGTCTCAACAAGAGGATCGTCGAGCACGTCGTTCTCGACCTCGCACGCACCGTCGAGGCGAAGCAGCACAGAAGCATTTCAATTACGGCTGGTTTCTGACAATTTTTCCACGCGGATCCGTGGAAAAACTCCGTCACGAGACTCGCTTCACGGGGAGTCTCCTGCGATGTGCATAGCCTGTGCATAACTCGTGCGAAACTGAGCAGCACGGCGCCTTCGAATTCCCGGCGCGATTTTCGATACTGGAGATCGCGAACATCAAGGATCATTGCACTTGCTACACACGACGTGGGGGCTTCAAGGATGCAGAACCGTCGTATACCGGAACCGAAGGATGCGGGGGGATCGGCGGCCAGGACGGGTGAGGACTCCGCGAAGGAGAGCAGGCCGAATACGGAGGACGGGGCCGGCCGGGGGCGCCGGTCCGGTCCGGTCCAGCTGGCCATGCCCTTCGGACCGGGGATCGACGGAAACGCGCGCCGCGAGCCCGGACGGACTAGCGCGCCGGCCGCCAATGCAAATGAAGCGGAGTACCGGCTTCTTTTTCGCTTCCAGCTCTTCCAGAACGGCTGGGGCCTCTTCCCCACCGTGCGATCCGTATCGCCGGAGGGCGTCGTCGGTGGTGAGGCTCCGGGACGCCCTAGCGCCCGCCTGGCGCACGCTCGAAAGACCTCACGCGAGGCGAACGCGCTCGGCTTCATGCAGCATGGCTACACGTCGGGCCTGCCGGGCTTTAAGGACCGGTACAGCTTCGCCGATCGGGCCCCGGCCGGGTACGTGTTCAAGCAGCTCCGCGATGCCGACGTGTACACCCACACGAGCTTTCGAAGCCGGCTGGAACGGCATCCGGAACCGGTTTCTTTTCGGTTGAAGGTGCTTGTGGAGGGTGACGACGCATACGCGCTCCATCTCGTCCTCGCAGATCGGCGAGAGCTGGAGATTGCGGTGGACGCGTCCGCCCGCGTGTTGACGCTGGACTCGGGGTCGGCCTTCGTGTACGTCGACCGCGTCCTCTACGAAGCCGCCCATTGTCCACCCGCGCCGCTCCTCGACCTCTTTCTGAAGGGCGAAGCCCTCTCGGGGCTCTCGTTCGGCGCCGTCATGAAATGGCTGGAGAAGCTCCCTGCCGGACTCGCGGAAGGCGTCGCCCGGGACCTGTCCGGCGCCGTCGAGCCGCCATTGATCCGGGAGTTTAAGGGATGCCGGCTCCGGCTCTCGGAGACGGCCGACCGGCTCGACGCCTACTGCGCCTTCCTCTATGGGGACGAACGGCATGAAGTACCGGCCCTGCCGCCGGTCCGGACGAAGCTTTTGAGCAAAAGCGGCGTCCTCTATCGCATCGAGCGTGACCGGGAGCAGGAAGCTCCCTTCTTCCAGACCCTTAAGAAGGCCGGCCTGCACCCGCTGGGCGACGTATTCCGTCTTTCCGTGGATGCCGATCCCATTCGCTTTCTGGTGCACGAGCTCGGCCGTCTCGAAGAGCAGGACGTCGAAATCAGCGGCGTCGAATCGCTGACGCGTTTCTCGGTCCGGCGCGCGAAGCCGAAGCTCCTCATCGCCGTGCAGTCGGACGTCGACTGGTTCGACCTGAACGTGCTGCTGGATTACGATGGGATCCGGGCGCATCTGGCCGAAATCTTGACGGCGGTTCGACGCGATGCGGAGTACGTTTCGCTGCCGGACGGGAGTATCGCACCGCTCGACTCATCGCTCCGGGATGCCCTCGCATTCCTCGTGGGCACGGGTCGTCAGGGACCGCAAACCGACAGCATTCGGCTGAAGCGCTCGCAGGTCCTCGCCGCGGAAGACGTGGTGCGGCTGGCGGATGAGCGGCGAACCGATGACGCATTTGAAAGGTCGCTGGCTCGGCTCAAGTCATTCGACGGCCTCGCGCGGACCGAGCCGGCGCCTGCGTTCCGCGGGCGGCTGAGAACCTATCAGCAGGCCGGGCTGGACTGGCTGGGCTTCCTGCACGCTTATGGTTTCGGCGGCATCCTCGCCGACGATATGGGACTGGGGAAGACGATTCAAACCCTCGCCCTCCTGCAGCTTCAAAAGAACGGCTCTCACCGAACGCATCTGATCGTCGCGCCGACGTCGCTGGTCTACAACTGGCAGCGCGAGACAGAGCGTTTCGCACCGGATCTTTCGGTGGTGAATCATACCGGCAGCGACCGCGCCCGCGATCTACGGGTGCTGCGCCGGCACGATCTGATACTGACCAGCTACGCCATCCTCCGGCGAGACGCGGCCATTCTCTCCCAGATCGACTACGATTACGTGGTCCTCGACGAATCGCAGCACATCAAGAACCCGCAGTCGCTGACATTCAAGGCGGCGATGTCGCTACCGGGCCGACACCGGCTCTGCCTGACCGGCACGCCGGTCGAGAACGGCACGGTCGAGCTCTGGTCGCAGATGCACTTCGCGAATCCCGGCGGTCTGGGCTCTCTGAGCGCATTTAAGGACCGCTTCGTAACCCCGATCGAGAAGTACGGCGATCCGGCCGCGGCCGACCGGCTTCGGCGCCTTACGTTTCCGTTCATACTGCGGCGGCGGAAGGAGGAGGTGGCGGACGACCTCCCTCCGAAAATCGAACAGGTCGTCTACTGCGAGATGGAAAATGAGCAGCGGGAGATCTACGAAAAATGGCGGGACTACTACCGGGCGAACGTGCTGGAGTCGATCGAGGCGGACGGGATGGAGAAATCGCGAATGAAGGTGCTCGAAGGGCTGATGAAGCTCCGGCAAATCAGCAATCATCCCGGACTGGTCGAGGAGGCGTTCGACGGGACCTCGGGCAAGTTCGAGGTCTTGATGGATACGCTCGACGAGCTGCGCGACGAAGGCCACAAGGTCCTCGTCTTCTCGCAGTTCGTAAAAATGCTGGAAGTGATCCGAGCGGCGCTGGAGGCGCGCGGCGAGCGCTACGCGTATCTCGACGGCCGAACACGCGACCGTCAGGCAGTGATCGATGCCTTTCAGAACGATCCGGAGCTGCCCTGCTTTCTCATTTCGCTGCGCGCCGGCGGCGTCGGGCTAAACCTGACGGCGGCGGATTACGTGGTCGTCGTGGATCCTTGGTGGAATCCGGCCGTCGAGCAGCAGGCCATCGACCGCACGCACCGCATCGGGCAGAACCGGAGGGTCATCGCGCTGAAGCTTATCACGCGAGATACGGTCGAGGAGAAGATTCTGGAGCTGCAGGAGCGCAAGAAGCTGCTCGCCGAAGACGTCATCGCGGTCGACGAGAACGCGATCAAGGCGCTGTCGATCGAAGACGTCGAGGCGTTTTTCGGCGCGGCCTGAGGGCGGCACCGAGCCGCATGAGGTTCACGCCGCGCTCGGACGGGTCAGGTCGGCAGCCCGTCGTGCATCTTTAGGTGACGCGGCGTCGGTACGGTCGGCAGCGCGTGATCGTCCGACCGGAACGTTGAGTCAAACGCCGGTAT
>CAZXHQ010000438.1:0-3607 GCA_964640145.1 uncultured Rhodothermales bacterium
CGAGCAGCTCGAACGCCTTCTCGATGAAGATGCTGGGGAGCGTCGGATGATCCGTACCGACGATCACCGCCCGGCCGTAGCCTGCCGCGAAGGTCTCCGTAAAGGCCTGCAGCATCCGCGCGCCCAGATCCGCTCCCTGCTGCCTGAACGGCGTCGAGTGGACGGCCTCGCCGGCGTCATCGCCCGGTGCGACATAGAGGCGCACGTCGACGCCGAGTGCGGCGTACTGATCCAGCGCATCCTCCAGAAACGCCCGGTAGAGCGCCGCCGCGTCCTCCTCGCTCAGCAGCGACGTGAGCCGCGTCTTCACGCGGCCCGCCCTCGGCCGCTTGGCAAATACGATAAGGGCTCGGTTCATGGGCCGGCAGGTACCTCGATCATTCGGTGAAGCACGCGGTGGAGCGCGGCTACGGCCTCGTCGACGTCCGCTTCCGTGGTGTCTCTCCCGACGGAGAACCGTAGGGCCGCCGACGCCGTGGAGGGCTCGAGTCCGAGCGCCGTCAGAACGTGGCTGGGTTCGACGGCTCCGCTCGTGCAGGCCGAGCCGGCCGACACGAGCACGCCCTCCATATCCATATTCAGCAGCAGCATCTCGCCGTCGGCGGCCGTACCGTTTGCGGGCGGTACGACGAGGTGGACGAGATGGGGCGCGACCGGGGCCGCCCCCAGGGGCGTGACGAGCCGCACCATCGATCCGGCCGCCTCTCGAATCCCCTCCACCAGTCGATCGCGCATCGAAGCCGCGTGGCGGCGGCGCTCGGCGGCTTCCTCGAGCGCAAGCTCCAGGGCCCGCGCGAGGCCCACGATCGCCGGAACGTTTTCGGTGCCTCCGCGCCGGCCGCGCTCCTGCGCACCGCCCTCCAGCAGCGGCTGGAACGGCGTGCCGCCACGCACGAAGAGCACCCCGGCGCCCTTCGGACCGTAGAACTTGTGGCCGGAGATGGTCATCATGTCCACGGGCACCTCATCCACCCGGATCAATCCATAACCGGCCGTCTGCACGGCGTCGCAGTGTACGAGCACGCCGCGGCAGGCCTCCGCGATCTCGTCGATCGGCGAGAGGGTGCCGACCTCGTTGTTGGCGTGCATGATGGAGACGAGCCCCACGTCCTCGTCCAGGCAGCCCAAGACGGCCTCCGTGGAAACCGCGCCGGTAGGTTCGGGCTGCAGGAGGTGCACCCGCCGGCCGCGGCGACGCAGCGACTGCGCCGGACGCAGCACCGATTCATGCTCCGCCGCAGACGTCACGATGCCGCCGGCCGCGCCGAGCAGCGCCGCGTTGTTCGCCTCCGTACCGCCGCTCGTAAAAAGGATCTCTCCCGGCTCGGCGCCGAAGAGGTCCGCCACCTTCTCTCGGCTTTCCTCCACGGCGAAACGCGCCTTACGGCCGGCGCCGTGCACGGAGGAAGGATTTCCGTAATGCTCGGTCAGATACGGCCGCATCGCCTCGTAGACGCGAGGGTCGAGCGGCGTGGTGGCGGCGTGGTCGAGGTAGATTCGTCTCATGGGTGCGTCTGCCGTCGTCGGGCCGTTGATACATCGCGCATTACTGGCTACGCTCGTCGGTCAAATCCCTCTTGCGGCCTCTCGCCTCTAGCAAACGCAGAAGCGCCGAACCGGATTCCCCGGCTGCTGCGGCGGCGAACCCCGGGCAGGCCGGCGGTGTATCATTAAGAACGATGTGGCCCGGTCCGTGATCTCGTGCGGCGCCGTGCCGTATCAGTTAGACGCTTCATGCTTTCGTCGTCTCAGAAGTCCCGGATTGAATGGATAAGCTCGTCATTGAAGGCCGCTCTCCGCTCAAAGGCACGCTGCCGGTGAGCGGCTCCAAGAATACGGCGCTCCCTCTGATGGCCGCCGCGGTGATCGCGGACGGCAGGTCCACCCTCACGAACGTACCCAACCTGCGGGACGTCACCACGTTCGCGCACGTCCTGCGCATCTCCGGGGCGTCGGTCCAGTTCGACCCGGCAAGCCACTCCATGGTGGTCGACGCGGGGACCGTCGACTATCCCGAGGCGCCCTACGAGCTCGTCAAGAAGATGCGGGCCTCCTTCTACATGCTCGGCGCGCTGTTGGGCCGCTGCGGACAGGCGCGCGTGTCGCTCCCCGGCGGCTGCGCGTGGGGCCCGCGTCCCGTCGACCTCCACCTCGAGGGCATGAAGGCCCTCGGCGCCGACATCAGCCTGGACCAGGGCTACGTCGTCGCCCGAGCGAAAGGCGGGCGCCTCGAAGGCGGAGCCTTCAGAATGGAACCCTCCAGCGTCGGAGCCACCATCAACCTGCTGCTGGCTTCGATCACCGCCCGGGGGGGCTCCAGGATCGAGAATGCCGCACGAGAGCCCGACGTAGTGGTGTTCGGTCGGATGCTCCAGGCGATGGGCGCCCGCATCGAAGGACTCGGCTCCGAGACCATCGAGATCGAAGGGGTCGCGTCGCTCGAGCCGGTGGACTTCCAGAACGCGCCGGACCGCATCGAGCTGGGCACCTTCATGATCGCCGCCGCCATCGCCGGCCGGCCCGGCGAGGCCGTTCACATCTCGAATGCGGAGCCGAAGTATCTGGGCGAGGCCTTCATTGACGCCTTTCGAGAGACCGGCACGGGCTTCACGCTCGGTGAGGATTATGTGGATGTCGACGCACCGGACGAAATCAAACCCGTCTCCATCGAAACCGGCGTGTATCCCGGTTTTCCGACGGACCTGCAGGCGCAGTGGACGGTTCTGCTGACGCAGGCCCGTGGAAACGCCCGGGTGCGAGACACGATCTACTACGACCGGTTCAAGCACATCCCCGAACTGCGCCGCATGGCCGCAAACGCGATCGTGGTGCAGAACGAGGTCGTGGTGGAGGGCGCGAACGAGCTGCAGGGCGCCACGGTGATGAGCACCGACCTTCGCGCCAGCGTCTCGCTCGTGCTGGCCGGCATGGTCGCTAAAGGCGAGACGCACGTGCTGCGGGTCTACCACCTCGACCGGGGGTACGAAGATCTGGCGGGCAAGCTCGCGAACGCCGGCATCAAGATCCGGCGCGAGGAATACGACGAATTTGCGGAGCCCTCCGTGGAAGAGCCCCTGGCGGGCTGACCGGTTCAGCTCCGCCCGCAGGAGTCCGCGCGCCGAAAGACCCTCGAGCAAGAAACGCCCTCAGGCAAGACCGAGGACGCGGTCCATCCGCCTTGCAATCTCCTCGAGCCGCTCCCGGCCGCCCCCGGGAATCTCAGCGGTGGCCCATCCGCTGAAGCCGATTGCATCGAGCGCGTCGAGCACCTTCGGCCAGTCGACGTCCCCTTCGCCGAGCGGCACGCGGAAGCCGGCGGACATCCCCTCCTCGTCGCGCTTCGTGCGGCTGAACTCCTTCACGTCGAGCTTCAAGATGCGGGGACCCAGGATGCGGATCCAGTGCTCCGGCCAGCCGAAGGTGACCACGTTGCCGATGTCGAAGTAGGCGCCGATCCACTCGCTCTCGAACTCGTCGATGTAGCGGGCGAACTCGAGCGGGCTCAGCAGGAAGTTGTTCCAGACGTTCTCCAGCGCGATCCGCACGCCGAGCGATCCGGCCTCAGGCAGCACCTTGCGGATCTCTTCCTGCGAGCGGCGATACGCCT
>CAZXHQ010000439.1:0-3592 GCA_964640145.1 uncultured Rhodothermales bacterium
ATAAAGCCCCTAAATTGGCCAAACACGGCTATTTGGGGGCTTTTTGTTTGGCCCAGCGGCCACCGGCCGGACTCTCCAGGAGCTCGCAGAGGATGCACCTGATCGTTGATGATCCGATACTCGAGAGGACCGGCGCGCCTCGTCCCCATGCAACGATCTCATCAGGCACGGAACCCGAGCGTTTGGACTCGCTAACAATTCTGCGCGGGCGCCCTGCGCTGCGGGGACCGCCTGCAGCCCGTCATCAAGGCAGTTGGGTACCCTCACAGCCCAGGCCAACACATGAGTACCGCATCGCCGAACGAGTACGTGCGGCGGCTTCGAGACCACATGAGATCGGTCGAGCTCCCGGTGTTGCTGCTGCTGCTGGTACTGGGAGGTGGAATCTGGTTCTTCGCCGAGCTCTCGGAGTCCGTGTCCGGGGGCGAGACGCACCAGATCGATGAGGCCATCCTCCTGGCCATGCGCAATCCGGACGATCTGAGCGATCCCGTGGGGCCACTCTGGCTGGAGGAAGTGGGCAGGGACGTCACGGCACTAGGAGGCGTGGCCGTGCTCGTGCTCTTGACTCTCGCGGCGACGGCGTACCTCCTGCTCAGGAAACGCCGGCGCGCCGCCGCGTTCGTATTCGGAGCGGTGCTGGGCGGCATCGTCCTAAGTACGGCCCTGAAGGCCGGCTTCGACCGGCCCCGGCCGGATCTGGTGCCGCACGAATCGCACGTGTACTCTGCCAGCTTTCCCAGCGGCCACTCCCTGATGGCGGCCGTGGTCTATCTCACGCTCGGCGCACTGCTCGCCCGCATCCATTCGCGCCGCGCGGTCAAGCTGTACTTCCTCTCGCTCGCCATCCTGCTCACCGTGGCGATCGGCATCAGCCGGGTCTACATGGGTGTGCACTGGCCGACGGACGTACTGGCGGGCTGGTCGGTCGGGGCGGTCTGGGCCGTGCTCTGCTGGACGGCCGCTCTGTGGTTCCAGCACAGGGGAATGGTTGAGGGGACGAGCGAGGAAGTCACGGAAGATCACGAGGCGGAACCGGCCGGGCATCTCTGACGGCGCGGCCCTCAGGTGCCGAAATGGCAAAGTCCGTACCAGAGGCAGGGGAGGGCAGCAAAGTGCATGACTACCGATCGGTTCATACGTCCTGGTTTAATTTTGCCAGTCACCTCGTCTCTGCGAAGCGGAAGAGCATCGGCGGCCCGTCGACGCCTTCGCTGGAGATGAACACGTCTCCGTTCGGGAAGAAGGCGAGCCCTTCGGGCTGTTCGAACTGCGCCTGCGACAGGCGCCACGCGTGGCGGAGATCACCGCCGGGCCCGAACACCACGAGCGCCTGCTCGGTCGACGACAACACGTAAAGGTCTCCGCTCGCCGGATGCACGGCCAGTGCCGACGGCTTGAAAGTCTCCACGCCGGGGATCGCCGACTCGACGTCCTCTAGGTCGATCACGAGCACCGGTTCGGCCGTGAGCTCGCCGGTCGCCGGATCGAACTCGTACACCGCTTTATATCGATCCTCATCCAGATCCTCACCGGGATCTTCTTTCGTGACGATCAGGAGCCGATCGCGCGTGGCGTCGTAGGCCAGTCCCTCGGTGTCGTGCCTGGCCCTTAGATCGGTCTCGTGCGTCCGCACGCTCGGCGCACCGGTTCCCCAGCCCGACACCTCCAGGAGATTGCCGTTACTTCGGAGCACGAAGAGACGGTCGTCGACGGACTCGATGCCCTCGTAATCGGCGCCGTCTCCGAAGGCAATGCGCTCCGTGATGGCGCCCTTGGCAGGATCGAGAAAATACAGGATGCCCTCCTCGTCCTGCACCGCCACGAGGCGGCCATCGTCCAGGGGAGCCAGGCCTGAGATCTCGACGAGGTCATCTGGCAGCGCGGATGCCGCGTCGGGCCGCTCGAAAAGGTACGAGCTGCCGTCGGCGCTCACGGAGACAGCGGGACCGGGCGATGGAGATCGAGATGAGGGGACGGAAGGCGCGGCGGCCTCCTTCTCATCCGACGAGCAGGCACCCCCCGGGAGGCCCGATGCGAGGAGTGCTACAAGCACGTACCAGGGGAGTTTTTTGATAGCGTTCATTTCGAGTTCTCGTCAGGTTGGTGCAAGCCGGCGAGGAAGAGATCTTCCCACCGATCATTGATTTCGATAGGTGCGTATTCCCTCGGAGGCGATGATGCCGAGAACGAGCCATCCGAGGCCGGCCGTGAGCCCGCCGGCGACGTCGGAAACCCAGTGTACGCGCAGAATGACGCGGCTGAGTCCGACCGCGAAGATGAGCACTGTCAGGAGGACGGTAACGCCGATGCGGATGACGTCCTGGCGTACCGTTCTCCAGGTCAGGTAGATCAGATAGCCGTACAGCGTCATCGACATGAAGGCGTGTCCGCTCGGAAAGCTGTGCCCCACGGCCGATGCAAGCTGATCTTCCGGCCGGCTCCGTGCGATGACGAACTTGAGTCCCCACATGACGGCCATTCCGCCGCCCACGGTAATGATGAGCTCGACGAGGCGCCAGCGGTATCTCCGGTAGAGGAGCAATCCTCCGACCAGTGAACTGATGAGGAGCACGGTCACGGTGTCGCCGAAGTAGGTGATCCCGCGCATGAGCGCCACCGTCGGAGGATTCATGGAGTCGATCAGCCAGGTGTAGATGCGCTGGTCGAAGGCGTAGAGCGCCTCCTCGCTTGTCCAGCCTTCCGTGATCGCGATGAAAAGGTAAACGGTTACGAATATCACGACGGATGCCACGGTGAGCGCGAGGCCACGCCACTGCCGGATCGAAAAGCGCCCCCGGATGAAGCCCCAGATCCGCGGGAAATGCTGCGAGAGCATTTCGTCGACGGCCCGGAGCGCCGGGTGCTGGAGCATCCGGCCAAACCACACCTGGTGGCGCTTCGCGATGAGGTACGTGAAGGCCACGATCGCGAGCACGAAGAGGAGCCCTCCTCCCGCGAGCCAGATGTAGGTCCAGCGAAATGCCGGTGCGTGCTCTTGAATCAGCGGCAGGAAGAGGAGCGTGAGCTGCGTGGGTGCAGTCAATGTCTGCGCGGTCGGCATGTGCTCATGGACGTCGAAATTACTATCCGGCGGCGCGCCTGCCGGCGCGGACCGGGCGGGAGATTCGACGGTCCTGTCAGTCGTCGAACAGGTCGCGATCGCGATCCTCATCGCGATCTACTTCGAGGACGGCGGCGTTCCCCGCGTCGATCAGCACGTCGACCTCGCGGCCGTCCTGCACGAGCTCGATCTCGTATACCAGGTATCCATCCTCGTCGTCGAGCTCGCCTTCGGAGCACGTCGCATCCGGCGACTCGGCGAGTGCAGCCGCCCTCGCCTCCTCGAGCGATATCTTCGCCAGCGCTGTGTAGTCAGCGCCTTCCGTCACGGCAATGGTGCCGCGGATCGGCTCCTCCTGGGCTATCTGCGCGTAGGCCTGCCAGCCCAGCAGCGGCAGCGCGGCGAGGCCGAGGCCCAGAAACGCCTTCTTCAGTGTGTCGAAAATACGTGCGTACGTCATAGTGTTAACCTGTCTCATTGGGGTACTACGTGCAACGCATGCAGATCTTTCATGTCTGCATTCGAGAC
>CAZXHQ010000440.1:0-3588 GCA_964640145.1 uncultured Rhodothermales bacterium
GCTGAAGATACGTGATCGCCTGACGCGTATTGGTCTGATCGAGCTGGTACGGCGGAGAGAGATTGTAATAGGAGAGGGCGCGTTCGTACTCCGCATTCTCGGAACGGGCATCGTTGCGATACGTGCTCAGGAATCGGGTATATTCGTTCGCTGCGAGTATGTAATCACCGTTCTCGAAATAGGAACGAGCGAGATAGAGCTGCGCGTCGGCCGCCTCTTCCGTCGCGCGGCCGTAGTCGAACACTCCCTGGAAGTACTGGATGGCACGATCGTACCGGCCCTGCTCGTACAGCTCGTGGCCTTGCTGGTACGCCTGCTGCGGCGAATCGTAGCGGATGCGTCCCGCGCCCCCGCACGCAGCCAGCATAACGAGCGCAACTATCAGCAGGACCGGGATGAACGTTCGAAGTCGCATATATATCGAGAAGAAGGTCGGAGCGTCGCGCTCCTGAAACGATGGCCGTTAGCTGTCGAAGTGCCACAGAGCCCTGGAAGGCGGGCCGATCCGCTCGCCCGGCGAAACCGTATTCGCCCGGTCGTACGGCTCGCTTGGTACGACACCCCCTGCCTGCTGTTCCGTTCACGCGGCACGGGCTCCGACGCGCTATCGGAGCAGGCGAAGACGCCCATCCTGATACCTGAAGTAGTACAGCGCTTCGTTCACGTTGCCTCCGCTGAAGTCGATTCGAATGCCCAGGCCCTGATAGGTCGGCGCGGCGTAAATACGGTCGAGCAGCTCGCTTTCCGGGCCGTCGGTCATCAGCGGGAGGAGGTATCGCGCCACGTCGTACCCCGCGAATGCAAGGCGGCCGATCGTCACGGAAGGATCCGGCGTCTGCCCTACAATTTCCTCGAAACGCTCGCGAAACGCGCGCACGCTTGCGTCCTCGTCGTCTACGAAAAAATCGTTCGTATACGTGGTTTCGTACCGGGACGCGCGGGCCGCGTTCGGCGCGTCATGCCATTCGGTATTGCCGAGCACGCGGATCTGGTTGGCCATGCCCATCTGATCGAAGCTGGAGAGCGCCGCGTCGATGCGGGCAACGCTTTCTCCACCTGGGATGGGCATATAGACGGCCCTGGCGCGCCGCAGCGTGTCGCGGCCGATGATGGTGTCGAGCCGGCCCCAGTCGTTCTGCGAGTCCAACAGCTTGTAATAATGGACGTCGTTGCCGCTAAGAACGACCTCTTCCAGGAAGCCTTCCGCCATACGTTCGCTGATCTGATCGCGATCGCGTTCGGCGATGATCCCGAAGTCATCCAGCCGAAGCCCGCGCATCGCAAATCGCGCCATGAGCCGCCCGCGCGTGATGATGGTCGGGTTCGCCTGAAACACGTAGTCGCGACCTTCGGAGACGGCCTCGCTGTTGGCAAGCGGAGCGATGAGCACCACGCCCGATCGTTCAGCAGCCTCCGCGGCTGCCATGGCCTCGTCGCTGTAGAGCGGTCCGATTACGACGCCCGTGCCCGCCTGCGCGAGGTCGGCCACGGCGGAGGAAGCGCGCGGGGCGTCGTCTTCCGTATTTCTAAATATCATACGCACGGGCCGATTCGGATTGAGCCGGTTGTGCTCGTCGACGGCGATGCGAATACCCGTAAAGAGCGCCTGCGCAAGGGTCGTGTGGGCGGCCTGCAGCGGCAGGAGAATGCCGAGCTGTCGAATCTGATCTTCGGAGACGGCTCGGTCGAGCCGGTCGGCAGCCAAGCGGCTCGCGCGGCGGGCGTCGGCGACGTAGCTGCTGGTGGGGAACTCGTCCGCGAGCCGCTCGGCCAGATCGATGGCATCCTGGTAGCGGCCGTCTCGATAGAGCGACTTCGCGGCCATCAGCATGGCCGCCGTCGTCTTGCGGTTCACCTCGTACGTGTTATAGAGGAGGCGAAAACGCCGATAGGCCATCCCA
Source organism: uncultured Rhodothermales bacterium (assembly GCA_964640145.1). GTDB lineage: Bacteria > Bacteroidota > Rhodothermia > Rhodothermales > VXPQ01 > CAZXHQ01. Next base: position 1,902 of record CAZXHQ010000440.1, read on the forward strand.
TAATCGCCGTCCTCGAAGGCCTCGATGCCCTGGCTGAAGATCAGCTCCGCATCCTCAATTACCGGCACGGGCTCCTGCGCCTGCACGGGCAGGGCCCAGAGCACCGCCGCGAAAAGCAGGACGACCTGCCATCTGCAACCTGCGACCTTCAAGCGTTGAATCATTCCCATTCGATCGTGGCGGGAGGCTTTGAGCTGATGTCGTAGACGGTTCGATTGATGCCGGGAATCTCGTTCACGATTCGATTGGACACGCGACCCAGAAATTCGTACGGCAGCTGCGCCCAATCGGCCGTCATCCCGTCGACGCTGGTAACGGCTCGGAGAGCGCATACGTTCTCATAGGTTCTCTCATCGCCCATCACTCCTACCGTCTGCACGGGCAGAAGGACGGCAAACGCCTGCCAGACCTTCTCGTAAAGACCGCTCAACTGCAGCTCCTCGATGAAGATGGCGTCCGCCTCGCGGAGGACGGCCAGCTCTGCGCGGGATACGGGACCGATCACGCGGATCGCGAGGCCGGGGCCTGGAAACGGGTGCCGGCCGATGATGCCGTCCGGCACGCCAAGAATTCGTCCGATCTCACGGACTTCATCCTTAAAAAGCTCCCGGAACGGTTCGACGATCTCGAAATTAAGCTTGTCAGGCAAGCCGCCGACGTTGTGGTGGGATTTGATAGTCGCCGAGGGCCCCTTGAACGAAATGCTCTCGATCACGTCCGGATAGAGCGTGCCCTGAGCCAGGAAGTCCGGGCGCGTGCCGAGCTCCTCGGCAATGTCGTCCGTCGCCGTGTCGAAGACCTCGACGAACGTATTGCCGATGATCATCCGCTTCTCCTCCGGCTCGCTCACGCCGGCGAGACGATCGAGGAACAGGTCGCTGGCATCGACGGCTTTCAGCCGGATGTGATAGTGGTCTCTGAAGGTCTTCTGGACCTGCTCCCACTCCCCCTTTCGGAGCACGCCGTTGTTGACGAAGATGCATGTTAGCTGGTCGCCGATCGCCTCGTGAAGCAGGACGGCCGCCACGGACGAGTCAACGCCGCCGGAGAGGCCCAGGACCACGTGTCCGTCGCCGATGAGCTCGCGAACGTGCGCCGTCTTCTCATCCACGAACGAGGCGGGCGTCCAGTCTCCCCGACACCCGCAAATGTCGCGTGCGAAATTCTCCAGGATGAGGCGCCCGGCGTCGGTATGGACGACCTCGGGATGAAACTGCACGCCGTAGTGGGGCCGCTTCAAGGACCTGACCGCCGCGATGGGCGCGTTGTCCGTGTGGGCGATGACGGCGTAGTCGTCGGGAACCTGCGTGAGGTGGTCGCTGTGGCTCATCCACACCGTCGAGCCGCTCGAGATTCCTTCGAAGAGCCCGGACGGGTCGTCGATGCGGAGGGCGGCTCGCCCGAACTCCCGTCGCTCGGCCCGCTCGACCGATCCTCCGAGAAGGTGCGCCATAACCTGCAGGCCGTAGCAGATGCCCAGAATCGGCACCGGCGAGCCGTCCTCGCGCTCCATCTCGAGAAACGATCCATCGAGCTTCGGGCCCTCTGGATCGTACACCGAACACGGCCCTCCGGACAGGATGAGCCCTCTCGGGCGCATCGCGCCTACCTCCTCCGGCGACGCCGTACAGGGATGGATTTCGGAATATACCCCGACTTCTCGCACGCGACGAGCGATGAGCTGGGT
>CAZXHQ010000441.1:0-3576 GCA_964640145.1 uncultured Rhodothermales bacterium
CCGACGCCGCTGCCGTCGACACGTCTGCCGCTCCTGCCTCCGCCGCCGATACGTCCGCGAACCGGTCCGCCGGTGCCGATGCGCCTGCCGCTGATCGAGCCGACGCCGCTGCCGTCGACACGTCTGCCGCTCCTGCCTCCGCCGCCGATACGTCGGCTGCCGGTCTGTCCGCCGCCGACGCGCCGGCGGCCGACCCCTCCGCGTCGTCCGCCGACACCGTCGCGGCAAACCGCGCGGACCTCGCCGTCGCCGACACGTCGGAGGGCCTTCTGGCCGACACGTCGGAGGGACTCCTCGCCTCCACGGAAGGCGACGTCGTCTATCTCCAGTCGATCTACGCGAGCGTGCGGGACCGGTATCCCGCCACCCCGTATGCCGAGCAGGCGAGCAGCATGCTCGACGCGCTCGAGCGGCGTCTGCGCGAGATGCAGAAGCCGGCCGTCGATGCGCCGTCGATGCTGGCCGCCACGGCGGAACTGGGAGCGATCGGATCGCTGCTGCCGGACTCGCTCCTCGCCCTTGTCGCCGATACGAGCGACGCCGGCACGACCGGTTCCGCGGAGTCCTCCGCGCTGCCCTCCGGAGGGGCTTCCATGTTCGACGAGGGCGGCATCCGGCCGGAGCTCGGCGGATTCACCATCGTCCTGACTACGAGCGAGGACCGAGCGTCCATCGAGGAGCTGGCGGACTGGTACGCCGGGCAGGGGTTCCGCGCCGACGTGCTCGAAACGAGCTTCGGCGGAACGACACTCTACCGAGCGGCCCTGGGGCATTTCAACACCGACGAAGCGGCGTCGGAAGCCCTGCAGGAACACTGGGACGAGTTCGACCAGCAGGGTCAGGTCGTCTCGCTGGCCGTGCCCTGACGCCAGGCTCCCCGCCCATGGCTTCTGTCGAGACGCTGGCGCCCAGGTAGGAACCAAGCCCCGTTTCGGCGGTTGGGCAGGATCGAAGCCCGTTAGGGAAAAAATCGAGCCTCCCTTTCGCGTCTCTCCACCGGCATTTCGGCATCTCCGCCCTTTTTGGTATTCCGTTTGCTGCGAAAGAACGGTGCGGCATCCACCCGATAATCACAACCCTCTATATGGCGCAGAAAGAGCGCGATAACCTTAAGGTTGGACGCGACGGCGACTCCGGCGGACCTCGTCTGCCCGACCGAAAACCGAAGTTTTCGCTGTGGATCTATCTGGCGATCTTCGTCGCGCTGCTCGTCCATTTCTTCATCGCCTGGGGCGGAGAAGATCCTAACACGATCGATTACAGCACCTTCCTGGAATACGTCGAGGAAGGATATATCGAGAAGGTCTCCGTCATCAACGATAAACGGCTGGAAGGAACGTATACCTCCGAGGCCGTGCAGGAAGGCCACGTGCAGGTGGCCGAGCCGCGGCAAGACCTCTTCAGTGAGTCGTCGCCCGAACGGCCGTTGACCTTTACGAGCACCAAGCCGGCCGACCACGACCTGACGGATTTCCTGCGCGATTACAATGCAGGAGCGCGTGAAGCCGGCAACGACGTCGTAGAATTTGCCGCCCGGACCGAGGAGAACTGGTTCGGCGGCGTGATGACGTGGGTTCTGCCGCTCATCATCATCATCGCGCTCTGGGTCTTCCTGATTCGCCGGATGAATCCCGGTTCGCAGGTGCTGAACATCGGCAAGAACAAGGCCGTCCTCTTCGACGCGATGGGCGAGCAGCAGCTCACGTTCAAGGACGTGGCGGGGCTCGACGAGGCAAAGGAGGAAGTCTTCGAGGTCGTCGACTTCCTCAAGAATCCGAAAAAGTTTACGAGGCTGGGCGGCAAGCTTCCCAAGGGCGTGCTGCTCGTCGGTCCGCCGGGCACCGGCAAGACGCTGCTGGCCAAAGCCGTCGCCGGCGAGGCGGGCGCCCCGTTCTTCTCGCTGTCGGGCTCCGACTTCGTGGAAATGTTCGTCGGCGTGGGCGCCGCCCGCGTACGGGACCTGTTCAAGCAGGCTAAGGAGAAGGCCCCCTGCATCATCTTTATCGATGAGATCGACGCCATCGGGCGCTCGCGCGGGCGCGGTATGATGATGGGCGCCAACGACGAGCGCGAGAATACGCTCAACCAGCTCCTCGTCGAGATGGACGGATTCAATACGGACAAGGGCGTCATCATCATGGCGGCCACGAATCGTCCCGACGTGCTCGACTCGGCGCTCCTTCGACCGGGCCGCTTCGACCGGCAGATCCTGATCGACAAGCCCGATAAGCGAGAGCGGGCGCAGATCTTCGACGTGCACACGCGGCAGCTTCTGCTCCACGAGGACGTGAATATGGACGTGCTCGCGAGTCAGACGCCGGGGTTTGCCGGGGCGGAGATCGCCAACGTATGCAATGAGGCTGCCCTGCTGGCCGCGCGCGAGGATAAGGAGTCCATCGAGATGGAGGACTTCGAACACGCCATCGATCGCGTTATCGCCGGCCTGGAAAAGAAAAACAAGATTATCTCTCCGGAAGAGCGGAAGATCGTCGCATATCACGAGTCGGGCCACGCCATCGCAGGCTGGTTTTTAGAGTACACCGACCCGGTCGTCAAGGTCTCGATCGTACCGCGGGGCCTCGCGGCGCTCGGCTACGCCCAGTATCTCCCCGAAGAACGCTACCTCTATACGAAGGAGGCCCTGCTGGATCGCATGACCATGGCTATCGGGGGCCGGGTCGCCGAGGAGATCATATTCGGCCGCGTGTCGACGGGCGCACAGAATGACCTCGAGCGCATCACGAAGATGGCCTATGCGATGGTCGTCGATTACGGCATGAGCGAGCGGATCGGATACGTCTCCTACAATCTGTCGAGTCGCGAAAAGGACGGTCCCGTCTTCAATAAACCGTATTCGGACCATACGGCCCGCATCATCGACGAAGAGGTCAAAGTCATCATCGACGCCATTCGCACGCGAGCAAGCGAGCTGCTCGAAGACAAACGAGATCAGCTCGAGGAGATGGCCCAGGCGCTCCTCAAGAAGGAGGTGCTCGGACCGAAGGATCTCGTGGAGATTCTCGGGCCGCGTCCCTACGGCGACTACGTCTCGTTCAACGGACAGGACCAGAGGGCTGATCAGGAAACGGGCGTAGGCGGCGACGGCGTCGCTTCAGGCGATGAAAAAGACGTGCAGGACGAACCTCGTGCTGAAACCGACGTTTTAAAACGGCTCGAGGATAAGGAGGAGCCTGCCGACAGGGGTGCCTCTTGATTCTTAACTGAGGCACGCACAACCGCGGCCGACCTCTCCGGTGCGGCTGCAGGTACAGCGGGGCGACCGACCGATCGCTCCTACTTTTTCGCATCGGTTGGCACCCGTCATTGATATACCGATATAGAATGGTATATCGAATTCTTCGGCCTGCCGGGTCGATGGACGGGTCGACGGCGGGCCTCTTTACCCTTTCTTAACCGACTGGATTGAACAAAGGGGTCGACCCGTCTTATATTGTAAAGCTGGTGGTACTTGAGATAGCCCTCGTCCGACCCGACAGCCACCAGATGCAGCGGCGCTGCACAACGAGCCGGTTCTGCGGAGCCGGCTAACTTTGTCTCAGCGCGCCGCCAGGGTCA
>CAZXHQ010000442.1:0-3562 GCA_964640145.1 uncultured Rhodothermales bacterium
TCCAGGAGCAGGAGTGCTTCAGCGAGCGGTGCCGCGTGCATGCCGACCAGATTCGACCGGTCAGCGCGCTAACGGAACGGCTGGACGAACGCCTCCTCGACGAGGCCGATGCGCTCATGATCGGCGGCGCCGGCGAGTACTCTGCCACGCAGGACTATCCATGGATGGCGGCCATGCTCGAGCTCGTCCGCATCGCGTACGAGCGCCGCCTTCCGACGTTCGGATCCTGCTGGGGCCATCAGGTGATCGCCCGGGCCCTGGGGGGGCGCGTCATTCACGACACGGACCTGGCCGAGCTGGGATGCCATCCCGTCATGCTGACGCCCGCCGGCAAGGACGACGTTCTCTTCGGGGATTTTCCCGAGCGATTTCTGGCCAACATGGGACACCACGACCGGGTCGTCGAGCTTCCGCCGGAGGCCGTGGAGCTCGCCTATTCGGAAACCCAGCGCTATCAGGCATTTCGCATAGACGAGCGTCCGATGTACGGCACGCAATTTCACAGCGAACTGGATGCGCGAAGGGAGCGCGAACGCTTATACCGATATCGAGAACATTATCCGGAAATTTCGGCCGACGGAACGTTTCAGGCCGTGCTGGAGAACCTCGCCGAGACGAGCGAGGTCGATCACCTTCTTCATGATTTCCTTCTAAAAATCGTACTCGGGAGGACCGCGTGAGCAGGCGCGTCACCATCGGACTCGTTCAGATGCGCTGCGCCGACGATCCGGCAGCGAACGTCGCTCGTGCCGCCGAGCTGACCGAGCAGGCGGCCGAGCGGGGCGCGACGGTCATCTGCCTTCCGGAGCTCTTCCGAACGCCCTACTTCTGCAAGACGGAGGATCACGGCGCCTTCGAGCTCGCGGAAACCGTTCCGGGCCCGTCCACGCGCGTCTTCGAAGCCATCGCGGCCGCGAAGGGCGTCACGATCCTGGTGAGCCTGTTCGAAAAGCGGGCCGAAGGGCTGTATCACAACACCCTCGCCGTCGTCGATCGGGACCGAGGGTTCGTCGGCCGCTACCGGAAGATGCACGTTCCCGACGATCCGCTCTTCTATGAGAAGTTCTATTTCACGCCCGGAGATCTTGGATTTCAAGCCTTCGACGCGGCCCATACCCGGGTAGGCACGCTGATCTGCTGGGATCAGTGGTATCCGGAAGCAGCTCGCCTGACGGCCATGCGGGGTGCGGAGGTGATCTTCTATCCGACGGCTATCGGCTGGCTCCCGTCCGAGAAGACGGACCGCGGCGACGCTCAGCACGAGGCCTGGGAGCTGGTCCAGCGCTCGCATGCCGTCACCAACGGCTGCTACTGCGCGGCCGTCAACCGTATCGGCTTCGAGGCGGCCCCAGACTCGAGCGGCGAAGCGGGCATCGAATTCTGGGGCGGCAGCTTCGTGGTGGGACCGGACGGCCGTATGCTGGCTCGTGCACCGGCCGATGAAGAGGCCGTGCTCGTCGTCGAGCTCGACCTCGAACGCATCGACCGCCTCCGCACCGAATGGCCCTTTTTGCGTGACCGGCGCGTGGATGCCTACAACGACATCACGCGCCGCTACATCGATTGAAATCCCCTTCCGATGCAAACCTCATCCCCCCGTGCAGCCGGCTATCGCATGCCGGCCGAGTGGGAGCCTCACGAATCGACGTGGATCTCCTGGCCCCACAATCAGGACACGTGGCCGACCGAGCTCGAACGGGTCGAGCAGATCATGGCGCGCGCCGTCGCCATCCTTTCACGCTCCGAACCGGTCCGGATCAACGTAGGCTCTTCCGAGCAGCGCCGGCGGGCCACGCAGGCGCTCGATGACGCCGGTGCTCTCGGCGACGTGCGTTTTCACGACATCCCCACCAATGACGCCTGGGTGCGAGATTACGGACCGATCTTCGTGGTCTCGGCGGATAAAGATCTGGCCGCCACCTGCTGGGGCTTCAACAGCTGGGGAGGAAAGTACCCGCCATTCGAACTGGACGAGGCCGCATCGCACAGGATGGCCTCCGCGCTCGGCGTGCCCACGTTCGAATGCGATATGATTCTTGAAGGCGGCTCCATCGACGTGAACGGGCGAGGCCTGTTGCTGACGACGGAAAGCTGCCTGCTCCATCCGAACCGGAATCCGGAGCTCGACCGCACGGACATCGAGGACCGCCTGCAGGAGTATCTGGGCGCCGATCAGGTCATCTGGTTGCGCGGCGGCATCGCCGGGGACGATACGGACGGCCACGTCGACGATCTGTCGCGCTTCGTGGCGCCGGACCGCGTCGTCTCCGCCGTCGAGGAAGAACCGGGGGCTCCGAACAGCGACGCGCTTCAGGAGAACCTCGAGATCCTGCGCAGCGCAGCAACGAGCAGCGGATCGCTGGAGGTGGTCGAACTCCCCATGCCCTCCCCCGTGGTCATCCGAGGCGAGCCGATGCCGGCTACCTACGTCAACTTCTACATCGGTAATCGGACCGTACTCGTACCGATCTTCGACGATCGGAAGGACGATGCGGCGCTGTCGACGCTTCGCCGGTGCTTCCCGACGCGAGACGTGATCGGTATAGACTGCCGCTACCTGATCTGGGGCCTTGGTGCGTTCCACTGCCTCACGCAGCAGGTCCCCTGGGGCCGGTGACGAGCCGCATGGGCCCGTGCCGCGGGGCGCTCAGTTCGACATCATCTCATTCAGGCCTGTGCCGGCGGCGGCCAGCTTCGCGGCATCGGAGAGAAGGTCGTCGCGCTCTTCGTCGGACACGCCGAGGTAGCTGCAGACGACGTCTCCGAGCACGGCCCACTCGCGGCTCGGCGGCAGTCCCCGCACGGAGCGAAAGAGATGCTGCCCGACATGCAGCACCGCCAGCGGCGGCGCGGCGGCACCGATGTCGTCTTCCTTCGCCTCGAAGTAGTCCGCCGCATCGTGGTGTCGAAGAATGCACTGACAGAACGTCTCGGGAAGCTCCCACGACGTACCCATGACGTGGCCCACTAGCGTATGGTCCGTCCCAAACGCTTCCTCCTCATAGGCGGGCACGGTAACGTCTTCGGCCGTCAGCGCCTCCTCGTAGACGCTCGGATAGTCGGCAAACTTCTTCTGCATCAGCGGCACGCCGCAATTGGCGAACAGACCGATGGCGTAGCCTTCCTCCGGCGGAATGGCCTGGGAGACGCGTGCGGCATGCGAGGTCATGGCGGCCAGCTCGCCCGAATCGTTCCAAAACTCGTCCATGAACGCACCCTTGCTGTCGGTAAACGCGGAACGGAGCATGAGAGCCGTCACGATGTTCGTGACGCTCCGCGGGCCCATAAGCCGTACGGCATGGTCGATGTCAGAAATCTTGCGGCGCAAGCCGAAGAAGGACGAGTTGACCACGCGCAGAACGCCGGCGGAGATGGCCACGTCCTGACCGATGAGGTCCGAGATGCGCGTCAGGTCCGGGTCGGATTTCGACTGCTCGCTGAGCACGTCCACCAGCACAGAAGGACGCGGCGGTATCAGGATGCCCTTCATCAGCTCTTCCGCGTTCCTCAACTCGACGGCTCGCTCGGAGCTGATGGAAATTCCCTTGTCTTGATCAGCAGC
>CAZXHQ010000443.1:0-3557 GCA_964640145.1 uncultured Rhodothermales bacterium
GGTGTGGTGCGTCTCCTGCGTCTAATAATAGGTCGAAGAGGCGTCTTCGACATCGAAATGAAATATAATCTACTCCTTCGCGCCCGCGACGCCAGGCGTCGAGCGGGCGCAGTGGGCCGCGTCACCGCCAGTCTTCCGTCAAGACGAGGTCCACGTCGCCTCCTTCCATGCGGCGTACCAACAGATGCTCGCGGTCGGGGGATACGTGCATGTAGCCGCCGAACTCGGGAAGCTCCGTGACCATCGTCACCTTTCCGGTGGCCAGGTCGAAGAATTTGACGCTGTGGCGACCCTGCCCATCTCCGTCGAAGAAATAGATGCCGTCGTCGAACACGACCCAGCTGCCCCAGCGTCTCGCTCGGAAACGATCCATGACCAGCGACTCTTCGCCGCCCGCGACCGGCCTTCGCCAGATCGCCGTACTCTCGGAGTCCACCGGTCGGACGTAATATAGCCACTCTCCGTCCGGTGATTCTCTAGGGGACGAACCGTCGGACATCACCCGTACGGCACGCCCCTCGCCGACGGGAAACTTCCAGACGGCTCCGTCCGCGGTTCCTGCATATATCCACCGGCCGTCGCGGGACCACGAAGGCACACCGCCGTACAGGGAATCCGGCATGACGCGCCGAATCGCTCCGCCTCGAGAAGAGATGACGTAGATGCGAGCCCGGGGGCCCCCGTCGAGCCACGAGTCGAAGGCAATGAAGCGGCCGTCGGGAGACCAGCGCGGCGAACCTGCCCGGGGGCCGCCGAGAAAGGTCAGCTGGACGGGGTTGCGGCCGTCTCTGTCGCAGACCCAGATCTCGTCGTTTCCGGTGCGTCGCGAGGCAAACACGATGCGGCTCCCGTCCGGCGAATACTCGGCGCTGATCTCTCGGGCGCTGGAGTAGATCAGCTGCTCCGGCAAGGCCTGCCGGCCCGAGCCTATCTCATATCGCCAGAAGCTGCTGCGGCGCATGGCAGCTTCCACGTGCGCCAGGCTCGAGCCGTCGGGCGAGACGGCTGGAAATACATCCCGGTCCCCTCTCGAAGAGATGGGTTCGGATTCGCCGCCGTCGACGGGCACGCGCCACAGTCTCATGTGTCCGTATCCGGTCACGCGGTCGGACGCGTACACGATTTCGCGGCTATCCGGCGTCCAGGTGAGTCCGTTGATGGTGGAACCGTCGAAGGTGAGCCGCCGGGGGGTACCGTCTGGCAGGGGTACGACGTGGAGATCCGAACTGCCGTTCGTCACGTCCCCTAGAAGGTTCTGTAACACGGGCATGTGGCGCCGGCCGCGCACAAACGCCAGCATGGTACCGTCCGGCGAGATCCGGGCATCGAGATCCTCGACCCCGGAGGGCGGATACGTCAGCTTCCGGCGTTTCAGGGTCTCCAGCGAGAATGCATAGACCGCGGAGGGCGCCTCGGACGAATCCACGTCGACGAAAACGAGGGAGGTTCCGTCGGGAGACCAGGAGACGGACGAGGGAATCCGAAGCGCCGTCACGCGCTGCGCGCTGCTGCCCTCCACCGAGACGCGGTAAATCCCAATGTCCTCCGCGTCGATCGTATGGCGGAGGAAGGCGATGTGCCGCCCGTCCGGAGACCAGGCCGGCGCATAGTCGACGTCCGGATGCGACGTGAGGCGGACGGGATCGTACGCGCCCGCTTCGAGCGACTTGAGGTATACATCCAGATCCCACAGATTTCCATCTCCGCCGTTCCATGCGAAGGCTACCTGCTTTCCGTCGGGAGAAAAGGACGGCATGGATTCGACGCCCGGATAGCTCGTCAGCAGGACCCGTCGCGGCGGCTCCGTACGGGGCGGGGTAGAGGACAGGACGGACTGGATGACGGCGATGCCTGCACCGATCAGCACAACGAGGAGCACGGCTGCCGAGAGGCGTCCGGTCGCAGACGCTGCCGGACTCTTTGCGGTCGCTCCCGAATTGGTGCTCAGCGAATCCAGCTGCTCGATCACCTCCGCGGCGGACCGGCAGCGCGCCTCCGGGTCTTTGGCCAGGCACCGTTTTACGACGGCTTCCAGCCCGGCGGGTACGCCGCTTCGAAGATGGGCGATCGGCTCCGGGTTCTCCTGCAGGATAGAGTGCACGAGGGCCGCGCTCGAGGCACCCTGGAACGGCCGCCGGCCCGTCAGCATCTCATAGAGCACCACCCCCAGCGACCACACGTCCGTTCGCTGATCGACCGCGTCGCCCCGCGTCTGCTCCGGGCTCATGTAGGCGACGGTGCCCGGCGTCGCCGTCCTATCCGTCCGTTCCGCATCCATGAGCCGCGCGATCCCGAAATCGACGATCTTCGCCGCGCCCTTCCCAGGCTCCGAATCGGGCGACGTGATCAGAATATTCGACGGCTTGACGTCGCGGTGGACGATGCCCCGGCGGTGAGCGGCTTGCAGCCCCTCGGCGATCTGGCCGGCGAGGCGGACGATTTCCGCCACCTGAAGCGGTCCGCGTGAGATCTTCTCCCGCAGGGTCTCCCCGTCGTAATGCGCCATCGCGATGAAGGGCCGGCCATCGTCCGTCTCACTGATCTCGTGAACGACGCCGATGTGGACGTGATCGAGCGCGGCGGCGGCTCTGGCTTCGGCCAGCAGGCGCCGCCTGGCGCCGTCGTCGGCCGCGAGACTCGGGGGAAGAAACTTGAGCGCCACGCTTCGCTCGAGGCGCGTGTCTTCGGCGCGGTAGACGACGCCCATGCCGCCGCGTCCCAATGTGCTCACGATGCGGTACGGACCGACCACCGTACCGACCGCGTCGTCGCCGGTCTCTTCTGTCATCAGCGCGGCGGCTGCTTCCGTGTCCAGCGACTCCAGGAAAGCGCCGGCTTCGTCGTAGGCCGTGAGAAGCGACTCGACTTCGCGGTAGAGCGCGCGGTCGTGGCCGCACGTCCGTCGGAGAAACGCCCGGCGCGCGCCGGCGGGGCGTTCGAGCACCTCGGCGAGGAGGTTCTGCACCTGCTGCCAGTTCTCGGAGGAGAGAGGAAAGGCGTGGTCGGGCATCTCGGCGCGCGATCTGCTCATTATATCCTCATGCGCTTTCCGTGCGGCACAGGTGCCGTCGAGCGGTCTATTTTCCGCGCAGCTCGCGGTAAAGCCAGGCCTTCGCCATGATCCAGTCGCGCTTGACGGTGCGGGAAGAAACGTCGAGCACCTCCGCGGTCTCCTCGACGGTCAGCCCGCCGAAAAAGCGGCACTCCACGACGCGCGCGGCGCGCGGCTCGATTTCAGCCAGGCGCTGAAGTGCGTCGTCCAAATCCAGCAGGTCGGCGGCAAAATGGTCGGCAAGGAGATGCCGCTCCTCGAGCGTCACGGGCCGCTGCCCGCCGCCGCGCTTCTGCCGCATGCGGTGCCGGGCGCGGTCGACGAGGACCTGACGCATCGCGCGAGCCGCCGCGCCGAAAAAATACGCCCGGCTCTCGATGGGAGTTCGCGTTCGGTCGACGAGCTTCAGGTAGGCCTCGTGCACGAGCGCCGTCGTCGAGAGCGTATGGCCACGCCGCTCGCGGAGCAGGTACCCGTGCGCCATGCCGCGCAGCTCGTCGTAGAC
>CAZXHQ010000444.1:0-3543 GCA_964640145.1 uncultured Rhodothermales bacterium
TCGTCGAGAAGCAGAACGCCGAACAGGGGCTCATGCCTGTGGTCGGCAACGAGGCCTCGGAGTACGGATACGAGAATGAGAATCGATATTTCGTTCAGCAGTTCCTCGACGGAACGCAGTCGGACGTCGACTTTCACGCGGGGCTGGAGGTGGTGGAGCTGCTGATGACAGCCTACATGAGCGCCGAGAAGGAGCGGACGCTGTCGTGGAAGCCGGACGGACTGGAAGACTTCGTACCGGCCGTTGCCCAGGGTACCTGGAACCCGTAGCTCGGACGTCGGTCCGAACGGATCGCCGCGCTCCGGTACCGGACGTCGCGAGCGCGGCGATCCCGGATTGGCGGGATGCACGGACGGTCACTTGTCGATCGTCCACGTGTCGCCGGCGTTCAGGAGTGCCTCCAGATCGCCCTGTCCCCGCTTTTCGGTGATGCCCTCGATCTGCGTCTTCATGAGACCGTCATACGTCGCGCGTTCCTCACGATAGAAAACGCCGAACGGCCGCGGCAGATCGTCCTGCCAGAACATGCGCCCGGCGATGTTGGCCAGCTCCACGCTGGTCTCGTCGTAGACGAGGCAGTCATCCTTCGACCACTTCCCACCGGTCAGGTCGATTGCCTTCATCTTGAAGCCGTCGAGCCGTAGACCGCGCTTTTCATTGTCGTAGAGGAGCGGTTTGCCGTGCTCGAGGAAGACGGTGCTCTTCGCCTTCGTTGCCTTTTCCGTAAATTTGAAGAAGGCTCCGTCATTGAAAATGTTGCAGTTCTGGTAGATCTCGATGAACGCCGAGCCTCTGTGCGCGTGACCGCGGCGCATCATTTCCTGAAGGTGCTTCGGGTCGCGGTCCATCGTACGGGCCACGAACGTGGCGTCGGCGCCCAACGCCAGCGTGACCGGATTGAAGGGATGGTCGATCGAGCCGTATGGGGTGCTCTTCGTGATCTTTCCGAGCTCGGACGTCGGACTGTACTGCCCCTTCGTCAGGCCGTAGATCTGATTGTTAAAGAGAAGGAGCTGTACGTCCAGATTGCGTCGCATCAGGTGGATGAGGTGGTTGCCGCCGATCGAGAGCGAGTCTCCATCTCCCGTGATGATCCAGACGTCGAGGTCCGGGCGGGCGGCCTTCAGGCCGGTTGCGATGGCCGGCGCGCGTCCGTGGATCGAATGGAGGCCGTACGTATTCATGTAGTACGGGAAGCGGCTCGAGCAACCGATGCCGCTGATGAAGACGCTGTTCTCTCTGGGGATGCCGAGCTCGGGCATGAGGCGCTGGACGCTTGCCAGGATGGCGTAGTCCCCGCATCCCGGGCACCAGCGCACGTCCTGGTCGGAGGCGAAGTCCTTTCGCGTGAGCTCCGACGGTGCGCCGTCGCCGCCCAGTCCGGGCGGCATCGCAGGCTTCTTGCCCCCGGAAGGCGGCCCGGCCGGTTTGCCCGGACCCGCAGGCTTCTTCGCTCCGGGAGGGCCTGCGGGCTTTTTGCCCGTCGGCGGTCCGGCCGGCTTCTTGCCACGCGGCGGTCCGGCCGGCTTCTTACCACGCGGCGGTCCGGCCGGCTTCTTACCGCTGGACGGTCCGGCGGCCTTCTTGCCCCCGGGAGGGCCCTCGGCTTTCCTGGTGCTCGGCCCGCTCTCGGCCCCCGCCGCTTTGTTCGTATCGGGCGGTCCGGCCGCTTTCCTGGTACCTTCCGGACCGGCGGCCTTTTGGGCATCGTCCGGCTTCGGTGCGTCGTTGCTTCGTTCTTTGGCGTCACTCATGTCTGGATGGAGCCGATGGGCTCGCGTACGACTTATTTTGCGGATGCTCCGACGATTTCGGCGATCTTTTCTTCGATCTCGCTGGGACGGAAAGGCATCCCCTTAATCTTGTTGAGCGGGATGAAGGGCAGGAGATACTCATCTCGCAATAAACGGATGAGCTGGCCGTTGTTGAGTTCCGGTACGAGCACATTCTCGTAGCGGCTGAGGACGTCGCGCAGGTCCTTGGGGAAGGGAACGAGGTGACGCAGATGTACCGAGCCGACCTCGAGGCCGCGCACGCGTGAGGCCTCCACGGCCGCTTCGATGGCACCGCGGGTCGATCCCCATCCGACGATCAGGAGATCCCCTTCCTCGTCTCCGAAGACGTCGAGCGGCGGAATGTCGTCCGCCACGCGCCGTACCTTGTCTGCCCGCAGCTTCGTCATGTACTGATGATTCTCCGGATCATAGGAGACGTTGCCCGTCTCGTGTTCCTTCTCGAGTCCACCGAGCCGATGCTCGAGTCCGGCCGTGCCGGGTTTGGCCCAGGGACGCGAGAGCGTACCTTCGTCGCGCACGTAGGGAAGGAAGATCTCTTCGCCATCGACGGTGCGGTTCGTCTCCGTCGCGAACCGCGGCTTGAATTTCGGAAGATCAATCACCCGGGGTATACGCCACGGCTCCGATCCCGTGCCGAGATACCCGTCCGAGAGCAGGATGACCGGCGTCATGTACTTGACGGCGATGCGACAGGCCTCATAGGCTGCGAAAAAACAGTCGCCGGGCGTGCTGGCTGCCACGATCGGCATCGGGGCTTCGCCGTTTCGGCCGTAGATGGCCTGGAGCAAGTCGCTCTGCTCGGTCTTGGTCGGCAGGCCGGTCGACGGCCCCCCTCGCTGCATGTTTACGATGACGAGCGGAAGCTCCGTCATCACCGCCAGCCCGATCGTCTCCGCCTTCAAGGCGATGCCCGGACCGCTCGTCGCCGTAACGCCCAGGTTGCCGCCGAAGCTGGCGCCGAGGGCCGCGCCGACCGCGGCGATCTCGTCCTCGGCCTGAAAGGTCATGACCCCGAAGTTCTTATGGCGGCTGAGTTCGTGGAGGATGTCGGAGGCCGGCGTGATCGGGTAGGAGCCGTAGAAGATCGGCAGCCCGCATTCGCGGCTGGCGGCGACGAGTCCGAGGGCCAGCGCTTCCGTGCCATGAATCGCGCGGTAGGTGCCCGGCTTCAGGCGGGCGGGCCGGACCTCGTAGCGGACGGAAAACTCCTCGACGGTCTCCCCATAATGCGCGCCCTTCTTGAGGACGAGCTTGTTCGCGTCCCGGATCTCGGGCTTCTTGGCGAACTTCTTATCCAGCCAGCTCAAGGCGGGCTCGATGGGCAGCGAATACATCCACAGGGCCAGGCCCAGCGCGAACATATTCTTGCTCCGATCCATGATCTTCTTATCGAGATCGGTGTCCTTGAGCGCCTCGTGCGTGAGCGTCGTTAGCGGAATCTCCACCACCCGGTAGCCGCTGAGGGAGCCGTCTTCCAGGGGGTTGCGATCATAATTCGCCAGATCGAGGTCGCGCGTGCCGAAGGAGTCGCGATTGACGATCAGCGTCCCGCCCTTTCGCACGCGACTCACGTTGACCTTAAGGGCGGCCGGATTCATGGCGATGAGGACGTCCACCTCGTCGCCCGGCGTGCGCACGTTCACGGAGCCGAAGTGCAGCTGGAAGCCGCTCACGCCGTACGTCGTACCGGCGGGGGCGCGTATCTCGGCCGGAAAATCCGGCAGCGTCGCCAGGTCGTTCTTGGCAT
>CAZXHQ010000445.1:0-3541 GCA_964640145.1 uncultured Rhodothermales bacterium
CATATCGGGCGAGTGGCCATGATGTTCGAGCACCGCCATGACGGCCATGCTGTGGACGTACAGCGCCGGCTGGGTGACGTCCGTCTGCTTGAGCACCTCCGCGTCGTTCCCGCCGCCGCCGGTGCCGAACATCGTTTCGGAGAGGGGAAAACCAACCACCCGGTCCGCCTCATCGATGACCGCGCGGGCCGCCTCAAACCGCTCGTAGAGATCGCCGGCCATGCCTACGTACTGGCTTCCCTGACCGGGAAACAGATAGGCGGTCTGGCTCATGGGGTCGTCGTCGTCCGGTTCCGGATGCGGTGAGGGTGCTTACGACTCGGCCGCTGCCATCATCCGGTGGGACCTGGCCACGTCCGAGCCGTCATAGGCCCAGCGTACATAGCTTGCACCCCAGGTGAATCCACCTCCGAAGGCGGCGAGTACGAGGTTGTCGCCCCGGCGGAGCCGGCTCTCCCAGTCGGCAAGACAGAGGGGAATGGTCGCGGCCGTCGTGTTCCCGTACCGCTCGATGTTTACCATGACCTTGTCGGTACCGATTCCCATGCGCCGGGCGGTCGCCTCGACGATGCGCTGATTGGCCTGGTGTGGAACCAGGTAGCGGATGTCGTCACCCGTCAGCTCGTTGCGCCTCATGATTTCCTCGGCGGCGTCCGCCATCCCTTCGATGGCGTACTTATACACGGAGCGGCCCTCCTGCTGGAGGTAGTGCATCTGCCGATCGATGGTCTGATGCGAGGACGGATTCAGACTACCGCCTCCGGGCATGGACAAGAGATCGCCGTGACGGCCGTCTACGCGCTGGTAGTAGTCGACCAAGCCGCAGTTTCCGGCGTCGGGTTCCAGCAGCACGGCAGCCGCCCCATCCCCAAAGAGGATGCACGTCGTACGATCCTCGAAATTCACGATGCTGCTCATCTTGTCGGCCCCGATCACGAGCACTTTCTCCTGCCGGCCGCTTTCGATCATCTGGGCTCCGGCCGAGAGGCCGAAGAGAAAGCCGCTGCAGGCGGCGGACAGATCGAAGCCCCAGGCGTTTGAAGCACCGATCTCGGCCTGGACGAGGCATGCCGTGGCCGGGAAGAGCATGTCCGGCGTCACCGTCGCGACGATAATCACGTCGATCTCGTCGGGATCGACGTTGCGCTTCCTCAGAATTTCCTTCGCGGCCTCGCTGGCCATGTAGGACGTGGCCTTATCCGGATCACGGAGAATCCGGCGCTCACGGATGCCGGTACGCGAGCGGATCCACTCGTCGTTCGTCTCCACCATGCCCTCCAGCTCCGCATTGGTCAGGCGACCCGCGGGCAGAAAATGTCCGACGGACGTGATTGCCGCACGTGTCATGGGTCTATCAATGATTGCGTCATGGTTGAGAAAGCCTGGACGAGCCGTTCGACCTGGATGCCGGTCACCGGCAACTCGATCCTCAGGTGCGGATGGCATCGGCAATGGCACCGACGACGCCTTCGCGCGCCTCCTCGGCGGCCGTGTGGATCATGCGCTCGACGGCCCGGGCCGTCGAACCGCCATGGCCGATAATCACGTTTCCGTCGACCCCGAGCAGCGGCGCCCCGCCGTATTCTTCGTAGTTGAAGCGTTGCCGCACGGCCGACAGGACCCCGCCTACCACATTTCTATCCTCCGACGAGAGCTGCCGGCGCTCCATTTCTTCGGCGATCATGTGCGGAAATGCGGAGGCGACGCTTTCGCCGAACTTGAGGAGAACGTTGCCTACAAACCCGTCGCACACCACCACGTCGGCCGCATGATGCAGCAAATCGCGGCCTTCGATGCTGCCGCGGAAATTAAGGTCGGGCGCCGAGTCGAGCAGATCGAAAGCGTCCTTAACCTGCTCGTTGCCCTTGCCGGGCTCCTCACCGACGTTCAGCAGCGCGATTACGGGATTCTCTCGTTTCATGACCGTCTTCGCGTAGATCGAACCCATCTTCGCGAACTGGAGCAGATGCTCGGGTCGGCAGTCGACGTTCGTGCCGACGTCGAGGACGATGCAGTAGCTCGTCGTGGTCGGAAAAAAACCGATTACGGAGGGACGCGCCACGCCGGCGAGCCGCCCCAGAATAAAGAGGGACGCGGCCATGACGGCGCCGGTATTTCCGGCGCTGACGAAACCCTGCGCCGCTCCCTTCTTGTGCGCACCCAGGCCGACGTGAATGGACGAACTCTTCTTCGATTTGACCGCCGCGGCCGGCGCCTCACCCATCCCGATAACCTCAGGCGCATCGACAACGAAAAGCGGCAGGTCGGCCGCGCCGTCGACGCGGCGCAGTTCGGCGCTCACCTCGTCTTCGCGACCGACGAGCATGACCTCAAGGTCATCCTCGCCGGTCTGCAGGGCACGGACGGCACCCTGGACGATGACCGACGGGGCCTTGTCGCCTCCCATCGCATCAATCGCAATTCGAATCGACATGTCGGATGGATGTCAGAGAATCGGCGGGCGATTCGTACCCTATATAATCTCTCTCGGCTCGATCACTTGACGCCCACGGTAATGACCGCAGGTCGGACACGCATGGTGCATGAGCTTCGCCGTTCCGCAGTTCGGGCATTCCATCATTTGCGGCGACTTCAGACTGCCGTAATATTTCGCAC
Source organism: uncultured Rhodothermales bacterium (assembly GCA_964640145.1). Taxonomy (GTDB): domain Bacteria; phylum Bacteroidota; class Rhodothermia; order Rhodothermales; family VXPQ01; genus CAZXHQ01. The sequence goes on from CAZXHQ010000445.1 coordinate 2,617, forward strand.
GCCGCTGGCGGGTGCGCGCTTTAGAATGTTTTCTTTTCGGATTCGCCATAGCTAAGGTGTCGTCTCTACATCAGGTGGCGCCGGACGGTTGCTGCCGGCTCTATCTCGAAATCATTTCCCGTCCGCTCCGGACTTGAGCTCCTTGAGCGCGGCCCAGCGGGGATCGATGTCATCTTCTCCCTCCGGAGCACCGAACTCCGTGGGAATCTCTTCGTCTTCGGCCCCCGGCGCCACGCAGCGCGCGGGGACCGCAAGCAGGATGGTGTCTCGCACAACCTCGGTGATGTCGATTTCCTTGTCGGTCGGGTCCAGCGGCCGCACCTCGTCGTACGCCTCGTCGCCCTCATTCAGGAACTCCGGCGGCGCGAACAACATGTGGTAGGCACCCTCAACATCCTGATCGAAAAGCCGGAGCGTACGATCACATTCCAACGTCCCGGTCGCTCGGACATTCAGCGAGACCAGGATTCGCCTTTCCGAAACGTCGAGCCGTGCATCGACCCGGGCGTCCTTGAATTTCCCGGGGTCGATGTCGAGCGCCTCGACGTCCGGCTCAAACGTCAGCGAGTGAACGCCCGGCTCGAGGGCCGCGATTTCAATCGTAAACATAGCAGTATTTCAAGCCTTGCACCGTGCGGCGGCGACGCCGCACATCCGTCTCACGTGATACCAATCGATCTCGGCGCGTGAACCAACTAAGATAGCTACAGCGTCGTTCCGGTACAATTCGCGGGTGGTCGTGAGATTCCCCGAAAAGGCCGTGAATATAGTACTGCAGGAACGGATCTCGCCCGCCTGTTGCACGGCCGACGCCTGTTGCACGGCCGACGCGTCTTGCCCGGTCGCCGCCTCTTGTCCGGGGGTCAGGGGGCCGGCACGGAGAATCGCCGTTCGTTCGGAAACGCCGCCGGCGCTCTATGAAATC
>CAZXHQ010000446.1:0-3540 GCA_964640145.1 uncultured Rhodothermales bacterium
CGGCTCTCCGCCGAAGAGCGGCGGATGCCGGAATGGGCCGTCGCCGGCCTCGACGCAGCGGCCGGATTGGAAGTCGGCCTCTTCGCGTCGGAACCCATGCTGCTGAGTCCCACCAACATAGATATCGATCATCGCGGGCGCGTCTGGGTGCTGGAGGCCGTGAACTACCGAGCCTTCCGGAATCCGGATAATCCGAAGCGCCCGGAAGGCGACCGCATCCTGATCCTCGAAGACACCACAGGCGACGGCAGAGCCGACGAGCACACCGTGTTTTACCAGGGCACCGACATCAATGCCGCCCTCGGCATCGCCGTGCTCGGCGATCGCGTCGTCGTCTCGGCCAGCCCGCACGTGTTCGTCTTCACGGACCAGGACGGCGACGACCACGCCGACACGAAGGAGGTGCTTTTCCAGGGCGTGGGCGGTGAGGACCACGATCATGGGATGCACGCCGTCGTCTTCGGACCCGACGGAAAGTTCTACTTCAACTTCGGCAACAGCGGGAAGCAGATCCTCGACCGTGACGGCAACGTCGTGGTCGATGCGGCCGGCCACCGTGTGGAAGAGGGCAGCACCTACCGCCAGGGCATGGTCTTTCGCAGCAATCCGAACGGGAGCGCATTCGAAGTGCTTGGACACAACTTCAGGAACAACTACGAGGTAGCCGTAGACGCCTTCGGCACGATGTGGCAGTCGGACAACGACGACGACGGCAACCGCTCCGTGCGCATCAACTACGTCATGGAATACGGCAACTTCGGGTACGTGGACGAGATGACCGGCGCGGGCTGGCGGGCCGATCGAACGAACAAGGAGGAGCTCGTTCCCGATCAGCACTGGCATCAAAACGATCCCGGCGTCGTTCCGAACGTCCTGCACACCGGGGCCGGGTCGCCGACCGGCTTGCTCGTCTACGAGGGATCCCTCCTGCCGGAGGTGTACCGAAACCAGATGATCCACGCCGACGCCGGTCCGAACGTCGTTCGGGCGTATCCGGTGGAGCGGGACGGCGCGGGGTATACGGCTTCGATCGTAGACGTCGTGAAGGGCACGCGCGACCGGCGCTTTCGGCCGTCGGACGTCGCCGTGGCGCCGGACGGCTCGCTGTTCATTGCCGACTGGTACGACCCGGTGGTGGGCGGTCACGAGATGGCCGACGACGTCGGGCGCGGCCGCATTTTCCGGGTCGCGCCCCCGGATACGCCCTACCGGATACCGCCGTACGACTTCGATACGGCGGAGGGCCTGACGGAGGCTCTTACGAATCCGAATCCGGCCACGCGCCATCTCGCGTGGGTGCGACTCCACGAGCTTCAGGACGATGCGGAACCGGCGCTCGTCGACCTCTGGCGGTCCGAAAATCCGCGGCATCGCGCCCGGGCGTTGTGGCTGCTGACAAAGATCGAGGGTCGCGGGGATCATTACGTCCGTGAGGCGCTCGAAGACGACGACCCGAACCTTCGCATCACGGCCCTTCGGGCCGCCAGACAGCTGGGCACGAATCTCGTTCCCTATCTGCGGACCGTCGTCGACGATCCGTCGGCGCAGGTTCGCCGCGAGGCCGCGATCGCCCTTCGAGAGGTCGATGCGCCCGAGGCGGCCGGACTCTGGGCCGAGCTGGCCGAGCAGCATGACGGAGAGGATCGCTGGTATCTCGAAGCCCTCGGGATCGGTGCCGAAGGCCGGTGGGATCGCTTTTTCACCACGTGGCTCGATCGCGCCGGGCCGCAGTGGAACGCCCCCGCGGGCCGCGACATCGTCTGGCGGGCGCGCACTGCCGAGGCCTTGCCGTACGTGGCCGAGCTCATCATGGATGAGGATACGGGCGAGGCGGAACGCCTCCGCTACTTCCGAGCCTTCGATTTCCACGAGGATGCCTCGAAGGATGGGGTGCTGCTGGACATCCTTGCGAATGCGCGCCCCGAGCAGGCCGAGATGCACGGCCTGGCCCTCAAGCACGTCGACAACGTCGAGGTGGTATCCGATCCTGCCGTACACTCCACACTCGAGGAGACGGTAGACGCGCTGCGCGGGACGAAGATGTTCGTCGATCTCGTGGCGCGCTTCGACCTGAAGACCCGGAGCGAGGAGCTCGTCCGCATGATCGTGGACGAACCCGACGGCGAGCTGGCCCTGTCGGCCGTGCGGCAGCTGGTCAGATTGGACGGCGCCCCGACGATCGAACGCGCGCTGGCCGACGGCGAATCCCGGAACGCGCTCGCCCTCGTCACCGCCCTCGGACGCTTCGACGACGCGGCATCGAAAGATCTCCTGGAGCGCTTCGTGCTCGATGAGACGCTGGAGATCGGCGTTCGGCGTGCGGCGGTACGTGGACTCGGGACGGGCTGGGGCGGCGAAACTCGACTGCTCGAGATGGTCGAGTCCGGCCGGCTTCCATCGGAGCTGCATGCGGCGGCGGCCGACGTGCTGCTCCGCGCCTCCCGCGGACCCATCCGCAACGCCGCCGCCGAGCATCTCGAGCAGTCCGCGGGGGATCAGCAGACCGAACTTGCGCCGATCGGCGACCTGTCGGCGCGCTCCGGCGACCCGGCGTCGGGGAGAGCGGTCTTCGAGCGAACATGTCAGTCCTGCCACGTCGTAAACGGCACCGGCGTCAGCTTCGGGCCGGAGCTTTCGGAGATCGGCACGAAACTGCCGAAGGAGGCGCTCTACCTGGCTATCGTGGACCCCAACGCCGGCATCAATTTCGGATATGAGGCGCACGTCGTGACGCTTCGCGAGGGCGGCGAAACGGTCGGATTCATTCAGAGCGAGACGGACGACGCCGTCGAGCTTCGCGTGCAGAGCGGCGCCACGCAGCGGTACGAGCGAGGCGAGATAGCCTCCATTACGCGGCTCGATACCTCGTTGATGCCGGAGGAACTGCACCGGGCGATGACCGAGCAGGAGCTAGTGGATCTCGTCGAGTACCTCACGACGCTGCGCGAAGCGGAGTAGGAGATCCACAGGCCGACGCCCCTTCTTTCCAGCACCCGGCCGGTGAGCCCGACCTCAACCACCTCTTCGGCGAGGCGCTGCACAATTCCCCGCGGCGTCGCCTCATCGTCTACGTTGCAGCCATACGTGAGCATCTCGCCGCCTCGAACGTGATGATGGGCAGGCCCAGCACACGTGATATTAGCTCCGTGCTTACAGCTATACGTGTTTGGCGGACTGATTCTGCATACGTGTGGCCTGACGACTCGTTTATTCTGGCGTCGCAATCTTTCCGATCGGCGGATGCGAGGCATCGCCGCCTGTCTAACGATTCGCGGAACTCGCGCTCAGCAGAAGGTCGCCGCAGAATCGAAAAAAAAAAATCTGCCGGTCATGCCTGATTTTGGGCATCGTTGAATCGTCCCGTTGAAACCTCCTGCGGGCGCGGAGTTGAACGTCCTGACCGCACACGGCGCGGCCCCGCTTCAACGATTTTAGTAGACCGAACGTGCACGCGACATCCTGTCCCCGCTTCGTAAGCCGGCACATCCTCTGGATGCTGCTGCTCGTGTTCGGGGCCCTCATGGGGACGACGCCGCCGGT